>CACWHO010000139.1:0-1980 GCA_902760765.1 uncultured Eubacteriales bacterium
AGAATCTAAGAAACTAATTGATGCTAGTAGTAGACAAATTGCTGATATTTTGCATATCAAACCAAGTGAGATAATTTATACGAGTGGTGCCAGTGAAGCTAATAATTTAGCAATCATAGGTACATCATCAAGATATGGAAATAGAGGTAAACATATTATAACAACAGAATTAGAACATTCTTCGGTAATAGAACCATTAAAATATTTAAAAAAATTTGGCTTTAAAATAAGTTATGTTAAATTAGATAAATATGGTAGAGTAGATTTAAATGACCTAGAAAAATTAATTACTAAAGATACAATACTTGTAAGTATTTGTGCCGTAAATAGTGAAGTTGGAATTGTTCAGGATATAGAAAGTATAAGTAAAATTATTAGAAAGCATAATGGAGTATTATTTCATAGTGATTTTACACAATGTATTGGCAAAATGAAAATAGACTTTAGTTTAGTTGATATGGCTTCTCTTTCATGTCAAAAATTCTTTGGAATGAAAGGTATAGGAGCCCTAATAAAAAGAGAAAATCTAGTTATAGATCCAATAATTCATGGAGGTAAAAGTACAACAATTTATAGAAGTGGTACACCAGCTACTCCATTAATCACATCATTTGCTAAAGCATTGAGATTAGCATATGAAGATTTTACAAAAAAAGAAAACTACGTAAAAGAATTACACAACTACTTAATAGAAAAATTAAATAAATTAGATGTAGATATCAACAGTAATAAATATTCTATCAATAATATTATTAATTTTAGTTTAAGAAATATTAAGAGTGAAGTTATGCTTCATGCCTTAGAACAAAAAGATATTTATATATCAACTCAGACAGCTTGTTCTACAGGAGCTTATTCAAAAGCAGTAATGGCTGTTACTAATAATTTAGATAAATCTAGTAGAAGTATGCGAATAAGCATTTCTTATTTAACAACTAATGAAGAAATTGACAGATTTATCGAAACATTAGATGAATGCATAAAAAAACTTAGCTACAGATAGATAAATATAAGAGTTGTTCTACTTTACTTCTAATAAAAAATTGTTTATAATGTAACTTAGGATAGAAGGAGTTTTGTATATGAATAATAACATTAGTACTGATAAGAAAAAAATGATTATTATTAAAAACCCTGATGGTAGTAGTACAGAAGTAGAATTAGTAACATATTTAATTAGTGATGATCAAATTAATACTTATTTAGTTTATTCAAAAGGTGAAATTAGTGGTGCTGAAGGTGATGAAGTTATTTATATTTCAAAGATTCTTCAAAATGGTGCAGACTTAATTTTACAAGAAATTGAAGATGATAATGAATGGAATAGTGTACAGACTCTTTTAAAAAAGATTGCTAATGCATAAGTTGGTGGTGATTTTATGAACCGAGAATATGTTTTTGACAATAAAAACTACGAAAAAGCTGTAATTAACATAAAAGCAATTTTAATGGATATTATCAGTAGTGAAAATGAATTGGTACAAGAAAAAGAAAATAAAATAAATGAAGAAGTAGATGATGAAATAGTTGCAAAACTACAAGCTATATGTAATAAAGAAAGACAAAGTATAAATACTCTTTTAAATTCATTGCATATTTTAGTTTCATCTTTACAAGAAATAGATTCATATTCAAGAGACTTTGATATTGTTGAAAATGAAAAAATTGCAAAAATTGTTGCTGATATAAGAACAAATACAGTGAATAATATAAATTTAAATTCAGAACAAAATAATGCCATACTAGAACAACAAGAAAATCCTCAAGTAGAAAATGCTTCTCAAAACAATGAAGAACAAAAAGAACAAGTACCAGAAGAAACATTCATACCGATAAATGCTGAATTGTCACGATCTATAGAAAACACTCAAATAGAAGAAACTTCTCCAAATAATGAAGAAGAGAAAAAAGAACAAGTACCAGAAGAGACTTTCGTGCCAAAAAGTACAGAAGTATCACCATCTATAGAAAACACTCAAA
>CACWHO010000139.1:2028-2397 GCA_902760765.1 uncultured Eubacteriales bacterium
AATAATGTAGAAGAGAAAAAAGAACAAGCACCAGAAGAGACTTTCGTGCCAAAAAGTACAGAAGTATCACCATCTATAGAAAACACTCAAATAGAAGAAACTTCTCCAAATAATGTAGAAGAGAAAAAAGAACAGGTACCAGAAGAGACTTTCGTGCCAAAAAGTGTTGAATCAACTTTAAAACAAGAACAAGCTTCAACAAATACAGAGGAGCCTGTTATATTAATAAAGCCTGAAGAACCAAATATTGATTCTGAAATTCCTTCAGGAATTAAACAATCAGAAGAACCACAAGAAGAGCCAACTTTACCAAATATTGAAGAACAGATCAATGCAACACCAGAAATAGTAGCAGAAGAACCAAAGATA
>CACWHO010000140.1 GCA_902760765.1 uncultured Eubacteriales bacterium
ATATTTTCCTCCAAGATAATTGTATCATATATTCCAGCTTTTTTATTTTTTGTTATTGTAATTTAACAGAATTGTTTTATTGTTGTAATATTAAACTTTATCTAATTATAATTTAAAATTGTTTATCTTTTTTATAATTAAGAATTTTCTATGTTTGCTTGGTTTATATTTGTATTATTCATATAGAAATTTTTTTGTGCTAATTTGTCTTGCACTCCTCTTAATGCTTCACCAAATCTTTGAAAATGTATAATTTCTCTTTGACGTAAAAATCTTAATGGGTCAACTACGTCTGGATTATCTCTACATAAGTTTATAATTTTTTCGTATGTTGCTCTGGCTTTTTGTTCTGCTGCTATGCTGCTGTAAATGGTACTCCCGCAGCTGAAACTGGGTATACATCTAATCCATGGTCTGTATAATATGCAGATAACCCTGCTTCTTCAATTTCTTCTATTGTTGCATCTTTTGTTAGTTGATGCACAATTGTTCCTACCATTTCTAAATGTGCTAACTCTTCTGTTCCTATATCATTTAATGTTGCTTTTGATATTGCATCAGGCATTGCAAATCTTTGTGATAAATATCTTAAAGATGCTCCAAGTTCTCCATCTGGTCCACCATATTGAGATATAATTACTTTTGCCATCTTTGGGTCTTTGCATTTTATATTTATTGGATATTCTAGCATTTTTTCGTAAGTCCACATTAGTCATTTCCCCCTTCCCAAGGCCATGGTCCTTCTATCCATCTCCATCTATTACATGGAAAATATATAGTTAATGGTCCATATAGTCTTTGATATTTGTCTCTTAGATTTTTTAGTTCATTTGTATACCTTCTGTGAAGGTACAATGCTCTTACATCATTTGGGTGGGTGTTTAAGTATAAACCAATTTCTATGACTGAAAAATTTAATGCTTTTATTTGTTGCATTAACTCATCTTTCATTTGGTCATTGCTATTTTGAGTATTTCTTGTTTCTTCTTCATTCATTGATTTGCCCCCTCTCCTGTATTATTTGCTGTTCTTAAATATTCTATTTCTCTCATGTCTTGACCTGGTGTGTATGTGCTTACTAGTTCTGGGAATATTGTGCCCATTTGTAATCCAATTTCTGGCTTGAATATCTGGTTTATATATTGGATTGGAACATAGCTTTGTGCTAGCATTGGATTCTCTGGAAATACATTGTTGCCACTATCAAATCCACATGAGTTGCAGTCAATGTAGTTATTTCCTTGACATTGCATGTTTGTTTGATATGTGTTTTGAACTGGGTCTTCTAGTTCGTTTGAATTGGTTTCGTAATTGTTGTTCATGCATGAACAGTTTCTGTAATTTCTTCTAAGCATACCATTTTCCTCCTTTGTTGTATTATATGAAAAACTCTTTATTTTGTGATTTTTATAGTAATTTGAATAAATTTATGTTATACTATTTATAGATTTTAAAGAAAGGAGTTTTATAAAAATATGCCAGATGTTAAACAAAGAATGTTAGACATTGTCAATTCAGTACCTGATGATTATTTTGATGGATTAAAACCAACAGAAATGGTATTTAAACTTATGTTTGAATATATTGACAGATATGGTGATGATGAAACAACTATTATTCCAGGTACAAATAAACATTTAAATCGTGAAACAATCAAAGAAATGTTTGAAAACAAAAATTTAAATTAAAAGGAGGTCATTAAAATGGATTTTATTAAACAAAATTTAAACAAAATAAATGTACAAAAAAATACCTTATATGATATAATTTATGATTTATTTTTCTTTGCTGCACTTCAAGAAAGTGAAGATGATATAAAAAGCAATAGAGTTTGTACATTAGAAGAATTGAAAACTGAAATGGAGGCAAAATATGCAAATTATAATAACCCAAACAGCTAAATATAATTTGTTGGATTTATTTGATTACAATACAAATATTTCATTAAATTATGCAATTAGAATTAATAAAAAAATTCTTTCATATATTGAAGAATTAGAAGATTCGCCATACATAGGTAGATATGTTCCTGAAATATCGGATAAGCACTACCGAGAGCGAATTTGTGAAAAATATAGAATTATTTATTATATTTCTGAAAAAGAAAATACTATTTTTATTCGATACATTTTTAATGTAAGACAAGACAAATCCACATTTTTTGAAGTTCATAAAAATGAAC
>CACWHO010000141.1 GCA_902760765.1 uncultured Eubacteriales bacterium
CTGATGTTTCAGAAGCGGATAATTGGTATGATTGTAAATAATTAAGAAAGGGGAAATAAAATGAATAAAAAATTTATAATGACAATTCTAGTTATTTTTGTAATTTTGTTTGTTTTATTTGCCCCTGAAAAAATAGAACAAAAAATTTATAAGAAAGAATATACTGAATATGTTACAAAATATTCTAAAGAATATGATGTAGACGAAAACCTTGTATATGCTGTAATAAAGGCAGAAAGTAATTTCAACCCAAATGCAAAATCAAATAAAAATGCAATTGGACTTATGCAGCTTGTAAAAAGCACAGCACTTGAAATATCAAAAAAATTAAATATAACTATTGGAGATTCAGAGATTGAAGAACAATTAAAAGAACCTGAATTTAATATAAATCTTGGAACAAAATATTTATCAATATTATTACAAAAATATGGTAACACTGAAATAGCAGTCTGTGCATATAATAGTGGAATTGGCACAACTGATAATTGGATTATAGAAAATATACCTTACAAAGAAACCAATAATTATGTTAGAAAAATTTTAAGAAATTATAAAATATATAGTAAATACTAGACAAATGACGAAAAATGCAATAAAATATTAAAGATAGAAAAGGAGAAAAAATATGTTAGTAGAACAATTATTTTTTACTATTCTTGCATTTGGATTATTTGTCTATATTTTTTTGAAAATGATTCAAAGAAATGATACAAATTATATTTACATTTTAGTAATGCAAGCAATAGCAATTGCAATCAATTTTATTGGCTTTATAAATGGAAAAAAATTAGGAAATTTTAGTATATTTATAAAATACCTTTTTGGAATTGCAATACCAGTTTTAGTGATTTGGGCCGAAAAGAAAAACATACCATTAATTCAAATTGTTTCTGTTATAAAGGCAAAGATTTATTTGAAATTAAATAATTCTTCAAAAGCAAAAGAAGTGCTAATTAATCTAGTAACAAAACTTCCAAACAATTATATAGGACATAAAATGCTTGCAGAAATTTATGAATTAGAAGGTGGAATGAGAAAAGCAATTGATGAATATGTTAAAGCAATTGATATTAATAAACATGATTATGATTCATATTTTAAAATTGCAGAATTATTAAATAATTTACAAAAACAAGATGAAGCAACAGAAATGTTGACAAATCTATTAAGCAAAAAACCAGATTATTCTAATGCATCACGTCTTTTAGGAGACATTTTAATTTCCAAAGAAATGTACAAGGAAGCTGCAAATGTATATCAAAATGCTTTAAAATATGACCCATTAAATTATGACTTTAACTATAATTTAGGAATTGCATATACAATGTTAAATGATTTTCAAACTGCAAAAATATGTTATGAAAAAGCTGCTGAAATAAACTCACTTTCATATAATTCAAAATATGCATTGGCAGAAATTGCATTGATTTATAAAGAAATAGAAGAGGCTGAAAAGTATTTTATGCAAGCAGTTGATGATGAAAATTTATCAGCTGATAGCTATTTTGAATTATCTAAAATTTCTATTATAAGGTCTGATTTTGATACAGCAGTAAAATATGCAAATATTGCAATAGATGAAGATGCAAAAGATATAGTTCCTAAAATAAAAAAAGACCCAATGTTTATACCAATAATAGCTAAACTTTCAATGCCTTTAAACTTAGAAAATGTTGAAACTAAAGAAAATAAAATGGATGAAAAATCTAAAAAAATGAAAGAACATTTGGAAGAAATGTTTGAAATAACTCAAAATTTAAGTTATTCAGATATTAAATTATTAAAAAAAGATGATATAAAAAAGGAAGATAAAAATTACAATATAGAAAAACAAAAAGAAATAGGCGAAAATAATTAAGTTTTAATAAACATGAATACGCATATTAACTAATAATTATCATAAAATGTAATTGTAAAAAAATAAAGGAGATTTGCAATTATGAATTATGGAATTATTGGTGGAGATTTACGAATAGTAAATTTGGCAAAAATGCTTACAAATGATAACAATATAGTTTATGTTTATGGTTTAGAAAGCAAATTAAAGTTAGAAGATTTTGAAAATAAAAAAATGTTTTTGTGTAATAATTTAAGTGAAATTGCAGAAAATTCAGATTTTATTATAAGCTCAATACCATTTTCAAAAGATAATGAAAATATAAATGCACCATTTAGCACAAAGCAAATAAATATTGAAAATGCTCTAGAAAATTTAAAATCAAAAACAATTATTGCTGGGAGTATATCTAAAGATATTTTAGAATTAGCTGATAAATATAATGTAAAAATAATTGACATTATGAAAAATGAAAAGCTTGCAATTTTAAATGCAATTTCTACAGCAGAAGGTACAATTCAAGTTATAATGGAAAATACAGATAAAATTATGCATGGAAG
>CACWHO010000142.1 GCA_902760765.1 uncultured Eubacteriales bacterium
TTTTAAATCTTTATATTTAATAATATCAATATTTTTCCTATTTTTAAATAATTCATATAAATCATTTTTTAATTTATCTGTTTCAATAATTAATATTTTGAATTTTTTTCTTAGAATATTTGATATAATAAAAATTGTCATTGTTTTTCCTACTTTTTGGTTGCCAATAAAATTAATTATTTTTGTTTCATTATTTATATTTTTTAAATTTTTAACTATTTCTAATTTTAATATTTTATTATTAATACTATTATTCATTTTGTTTTTTATTTTATTTTTTATTTTCTTAAATATATAAAAAAATATTTTATTATATATTTTTTTATATATTTTATTATTTATCTTATTATTTACCTTATCATTTATTTTGTCATCTATTTTATTTTTATATTTTTTATAAAAAATATATTTTTTTATTTCATTAATATCTATATTTTTTTCATAATAAATTTTTTTTATATTTTTTAAATTAATTTTATTTTCTTTTTTTAGTAAAATTATGATTTTTATTTTTTTATTATTTTTATTTATTTTTCTTATTATTTCTTCAAGAGTAAGTTCGCCAGGAAGATTATAATCAATTATTATATAATTAATTATTTTTTCTCTTTCAATAATTTCTAATATTCCTTCTTTTATTTATTTTAGGATTATCAAGTGCTGTTATTATTTTTATCATTTATTTTTTCTCCTTCTATAATCTCTTTTTCTAAATCTGATGTTTCAATTTTTGTTAATATATGGTCTTCACCAACAAACATTAAACATTCTCCTCTTTTTAATGATTTAATTTCAATTTTCTCTTTTTCTGAAATATTTGTAAAATCCCCTAATATTTTTATATTTTCTTCTTCCATTGCAAAAAATGTTTTTATACTTGAATTATTTAAAATACTTCTACCATATGTTCCATTTTCCAAACTAAAAATATCAGATATATCTTGTGTAATTGCAACACTACTTCCACCATATTTTCTTATTGTTTTAAAAATTTTATAAATAAAACTTGCTACATATTTATTTGATGTCACTCCTATTAGCCTCCAGATTTCATCTAAATATATTGCTTTTTTCTCATTTCTCTTTTCTTTAATTTTATCCCAGAAAATATCTGTAAATAAATACATTCCATATTTTAAATTTTCTTCTCCTAAATCGTAAATATCTGCTACAATTATTTCATTTTCTAATTTTATATTTGTATAATTATTAAAAAATTTCATAGAACCTTCTACAAATGGTATTAGCTTTGTTTTAAATTTTTTAGTTCTAACATCTTTTCCTAGTAATTCATATAAATCTGATAAAATTGGCATTTCTTTTCCACTTTTAAATTTTTTATCTAAATTATATAGGCTTTTATCATCAAATGTTATATTTTTTAATTTATATACTTCAATTAATTTTTCTTCTATAATTGCTTTTTCTTCTTCATCCATTTCACCAAATATTAAATTAAAGAAACCTATTAATTTTGATATTTTAGTCGCTAAATATCCATTTTCCTTATCTTCTATACTTTCTTTTCGAATATCAAAAATATTTATATATGTTTCTGATGTTGGTCCTATTTTAATATTTAAGCCTTTTAATTTTTTACAAAGTATATTATATTCTCTTTCTGGGTCGATAATATATTGTTTTACTCCTAACAATTTGTATCTTAATATTAACAATTTTGTATAAAATGATTTACCTGCACCACTTGTGCCAAAAATACACATATTTGCATTTTTATATTTATTTGTATTATATCTATCTATAAAAATAAGTGATTTATTATAAATATTTGTTCCTATAAATATTCCATTTTTATCAAAAATACTTGAAGAAATAAATGGATATGTTGAAATAAGTCCAGATGTTAAGATATTTCTTCTTGCTACATCTCTTAAAATATCTTTATTTTCTAATAATGGTAATGTAGATAAAAATCCCTCTTCTTGTCTAAAATTTGCTCTCCTTGTTTGCATTCCTTTACTCTGCATTATACCTTCTATTTTATTTAAATTATAATTTAATTCTTCTATTGTTTCTGAATAAATGGTAACATAAATATATAAAAAATATATATCTTCATTTTCAACTTGTATTTGTTTTCTAATATATCTCGCATCATTATATGTATATGATGCTAAGTCAATATCTTCTCTATTTTGGTTTCCCTCTTTTAAATCAACTCCAATATTTCCTATATGATATGTTAAGTCTCTAATTGTTTTATATGAATCTTGTTTTTCATAAAAAATTGAAATATTCATATTTAAATTTGTTTCAATTAAATTTTTTAATAATAAATCCGTCTGTTCCCTATAATAATTAACTACTATTAATGTTGAATAATATAAATTATCAATTTCAAAATATTTTGGATTTTTCATATTTATATATGATGGAGAAATTAAATCTTTTTT
>CACWHO010000143.1 GCA_902760765.1 uncultured Eubacteriales bacterium
ATAATGTTCTATTAATCCTTGCTGGGTGGTTTTATTATAATATGGAGTTACAACTAAAACAGCATCAGCACCAAGTGATTCAGCAATTAGAGAATTATTTATTGCTTCTTTTGTATTATTTGAACCTGTGCCTGCAATAACTGGAACTCTATTTTTGCAGGTATCAACTGCACATTTTATAACCTTAAATCTTTCTTCTTTTGTCATTGTGCTACCTTCTCCAGTTGTACCACATACAAGAATTGCATCAATATCATTTTCTATTTGAAAATTCAAGAAATTTTCAAAAACTGGAATATTTACAGAATTGCCTTTAAATGGTGTTGGAACAGCAGATGCTACACCTTTAAAAATAATTTTTTTCATAATAAAAGTCATTCCTTTCCTATTTTATCAAAAGACATATATAAAACGGAACATTGCTCTATTTAAAACTAATATATCTTTTTTAAATATATATTAAAAAAAATTAATTGTATGAAAGTATCATAATAAATAATATAAAAAAGTTAGAATTGTCATAAAAATATGAAAAATATAAAAAATAACTGAAATTATATGAAAAAGGATAAAAAATAGTTAGAAAAAATTAATAGGATTTGTATAAACTCCATCAATTCTAAACCCGTAAATGTAGATGGCACCCAGTTGTAGCTCCATTTGTTGACTTTCCAGTTTCGTCAGAATAAGGGTTTCCTGGAACGTCAAAAACGTATTTGGGGCCAACATTCCCAATAACCTGACCTTGAACAACATGGTCACCAACATTAACAATAAAATTAGGGGAAACGTGGCAGTAGGAAACTTTAAAATTATCGAAAGAAATAGTAATGGTATAACCACCAGCACCCAGGAAAGAACGAAAAGTAATTTCACCATCATGTAAGGCAATTAATTGTGTGCCTTCTGGTGCGGGGATATCTGTTCCATAATGAAAACTAGATGCACCACCTGTTGGAGCAATTCTTTTACCAAAAGGAGAACTTATACTTGTGTAACCAGGAATAGGCCAAATAAATCCATATTTATTAGGTTCTAAACTAATTATTTGTTTTGAATCTCCGAGAATATGTATAATTTCCTTTTTGAATTATAGGAACGAAAAAGATTGAAATAAATAATGTGAAAAAAATAATAATAAAAATAATTTTTTTAGATAAATTAAAAATAGAAATACCTCCTTTTTGAAATGTTATGTTAATTTATATCAGAACAAATTTTTTAATTTTTTTCAAAAAAACTATTGACAAAATAAAAAAACAAATATAAAATAAGAGCAACAAAAACGAACAAGATTTTGCAAAACAAAAATTTGTAAGGAGTGATATAAAATGAAAATAATGACAAAAAAGATTAATGTAAAAATAACAATAGAAGATACAGTTGAAAGACACCCAGTACCAGTATTAGGTGTTGATTATAAAGTTAAAATTACATATAAAAATATAAAAATTGCTCAAATGGATGTAGAAGATAAATTAATAAAAATATCACTACCAAACAAATATAAAAAAACAAATAATGAAAAAATTTTAGATATTGCAATAGAAAAAATGTATGAACAAATTGCAAAAGTGGAAGTAGAAAGAGCAATGGAAAAAACAAGGTTATTACTAGGATTTGCTCCAGAAGATTATGAAATAAAAGAGATAAATAAAAAACTTGGAAAATGTGAAAATGGAAAAATAACAATAAACCCAGAAATTGCAAAATACAATAGAAATGTAATAGACTACATAGTGTTACATGAGTATTGTCATTTAAAATTTAAAACACATTCAAAAGGTTTTATTGACTTAATAAAGAAATATGAACCAAACCTTGAAAAATACAATAATTTAGCTACTGCAATATAATAAAAATTTTAAATTATTATAATATAAAATAAATTGAATAAAGAACGGTAAAAATTACAATAAAATAAAAACGAGAGCTCATATTTAGGAGCTCTCGTTTTTTGGAACGCTATTCAGTTTTTAGATTTTTGCAGTTGCGGTCTTTCTCTCGCAAACCTGATTGCCAACCGTGCAAGAAGTCTTGCACGCCGATTGGCATGATGTACGGCATTCACCACATCCACTGCCTTTTTTTGCAGTAAATTTCTTACCGCAAACTGTTCTGATGTGTTCCATTTTTTAACTCCTTTCAATAAAAAAGAGACTATAAACTACAAGATTTGCATAAGCAAATCTATAGCCTATTATAACACAAATTAAAATTCTTGCAAATATAAAAGGATAAGTAGATAGTGTCAATATTTTTCTAAACTATTGACAAACGTATTATATGATAGTATAATGTTAACCATAGTTAACAAAACTTTGAAAGGAAGAAAAATATGGTATCAAAAGCATCTGAAGAGTATTTAAAAACAATGTATATTTTAAAAAATCAAAATGAAAAAATAAGAGTAACAGACATTGCAAACAAAATGAGTTGTAGCAAACCAAGTGTAAATAAAGCAGTAAACAATTTAAAAGACAATGGTTTAATAAATTACAAATCATATGGAACAATAGAATTAACAAAACAAGGTGAAGATTTAGCAAAGAAAATTCTAGAAACATATGATATTGTTTTTTTGTTTTTAAATGACGTTTTAAATTTAGATGAAGAAGATGCAAAAGAAGAAGCTGAAAAAATGAAGTCATCAATAAGTGATGAAACAGTAAATAAACTTGCAAAATATGTTCATAAAGTATTAGGATTAACAAATTTAGATTGTGATTATGATATTAATAAAGAAAAATGCAGAAGCTGTTTGCGTAGTTCATTAAATAAAACTCAATAATAAGACTATAAAATTAATGCTACAAAAATAAAAAAATATAAAAATCTTAATTTTTAAAGCTAAATCAACACAAATGTTTATAAATTGTTGAAAACAGAAAGGAAAATAGAAATGGATGAATTATTAGAAATAAATGATTTACATGTAAAAGCAGGAGAAAAAGAAATATTGAAAGGACTAAATTTAAAAATCAATAAAGGGGAAGTACATGTAATAATGGGACCAAATGGTGCAGGAAAATCAACAACTGCACATGCAATTTTAAATAATCCAGAATATACAAAAACATCTGGAAAAATTAAATTTGAAGGAGAAGACATTACAAATTTATCAACAGA
>CACWHO010000144.1 GCA_902760765.1 uncultured Eubacteriales bacterium
AAGCGGGAAGCAAAATAGGCGAAATTATAATAAAAAATGGGGATAATATAATTGAAAAAGTGGATATTGAAGCAAAAAATAAAATTCAAAAGAACAATGTAAAGAACTATTTTGAGCTATTTGCAAAGTATATCGCCTAAATTAATACTAACGTTCTCCCTTCTCCTTGGGTTGTAATTTATCTTTTATAGTGGAATGATTTTTTATTTGTTCATCAGAAGATCCAAATGATGAATTATTAAGATAAAAATTTATTTCACTATAAGGGACACTTTTGGGGCATGAATGAATTTCATCATTTAAATCTTGTGATGGACTATGCCAACGGTAAACACTTTTCCCGTCAATATCAGTGATAAAATCTTTATCACTTTTTAATAACCAATATGCTACATTTTGCTTTTCAATATTCTCAGCATCATATGTAACATCAGCATTATACCATTCACCATCTAAATTTATTTGATTCCATATATGATTTATTTTTAAACTCTCATCTCCAACAATACCAATACATTTAATTCCGCAACAAGACATTATGTTATTCATTATTTCTACATAGCCACCACATATTGCTTTACCTGTTATTAATCCCTCTAAATTACTACATGAATCATACATGTGATTATACTTATATTTATTGTTTAAATCAAAATGAGATAGTTCTCCATTTTGAGCAATCTCTTCAATAATAGATGAATAATGTATTTTAGAAATTTCTTTAGTAATCTTAACGAATAACTCTTTTTGATTTACAGTATATCCAACATTTTTTATTATATCATCAATTTTTTTTCTACATGCCATATATGTCTTTAAATTGTATGGGAGTTCATTGTTATTTACACTGTTTTTTAAATTTACATATTTTATATTAACACCATTATCCAAAAACTTATTTATTTCTTCATTACTTAATTCAGATGCATTTTCTATCTCTAGTATAACAGGGACATTATTGCTTAATTTATTTAATATTTTTTCAGCTCCAGTTTTATCTAATTTTATTATAGATTTTTTTCGATTTATCTTTAAAATATTGAAAAAGCTGTAGTTCACAGTTTTAGGAAGATAACTATATAATTTTCTACACACTTCATCTTCATCAATAAGATCTAAAGATTTTATTTCATCTAAAATTTTTGTTATTGAATTACTGATTAAAGATTTATGAGTTGTTGCAAATAACAAAGCATCTAAATTTTGCATTTCAGCCATTTTTTTATTATCTTCAGATTCAATTAAACTTAAAATTACAGATTTAATAGATTTTTTTTGCACTTTTAAAGGTGTGTTAAGCCAAATATTTCCTATAAAATCAACATTTTGAGCATTTGCTTCAGATTCATTTTTATATAGTGAAAAATCTTTTATTAAAGTAGGCAAAATTTCAACTTTAATTTTTTCAGGAATCTTATTCCAAATGCGTAAAATACTATAATAGTCAACAAATGCACCTTTTAAACAAAATTGTTCAAATTTTTTTAAATAATCTAATGATTTATTATATTTTTTTACAGATATCAATTCATTATTCATATATTTTCACATAAATAATTATTATATAAATATTTTAATATAATAACTAATTATACTCCTTTAAAAAAGCTATTTAAATTTTTAAAATATTAACATTAATAATATTAGCATTTTAAAATAAAAAAAACAACTTTTTTTGCCGTAAATTCTTGACTTTTTATCACAAATTACTTATAATAAAATAAGTATATTTTGCGTTTGAAATGTTTTATGGAAGAAGAATTGAATGTAAACAAAACTAATGTTTTTTTAATAAGAGAGCAGTTATTAAAATTATATTAGTGGCTTTACATTGCAAGAGGGGCTTCTTTAAACTATTAATAAGGTATACCAACTGCTTAATTTTTTAGGAGGTAAAGGAGGTAAAGTCTTTGGTAAAGGTTAAAGATGTAAAACATGACAAAACAGTAAGAAAAAGTTTTTCAAAAATTGGCGATGCAATGGAAATGCCAAATTTAATCAAAGTACAATTAGATTCATATAATTGGTTCTTAAAAGAAGGCTTAGGAGAAGTATTAAGAGAGGTTTCTCCAATTGAAGACTACTCAGGTAATTTAGTTCTAGATTTTTTAAATTACAGAATGGAAGAAAAACCAAAATACACAATTGAAGAAGCAAAAGAAAAAAGTGTTACATATTCAACAAAAATGCATGTAAATGTGCGTTTTTCCCACTTATGACAGACACAGGCACATTTATAATAAATGGTGCAGAAAGAGTTATCGTAAGTCAATTAGTACGTTCACCAAGCTGCTATTATGCAAATGCATTAGACACAAAAACAGGAAAAATGCTTTATACATCTACAGTAATGCCACTTCGTGGAGCATGGCTTGAATATGAAACAGATGGAAATGATATGTTCTATGTTAGAGTTGATAGAACAAGAAAAATTCCAATTTCTACATTATTAAGAGCATTAGGACTTGAAAAAGATAGCCAAATTTATGATATTTTTGGAGAGGAAACTTTACTAAAATCAACAATAGAAAAAGATCCAATAAAAACATCAGATGACGCAATAATTGAGATTTATAAAAAATTAAGACCAGGAGAACTTCCAACAGTTGATGCAGCAAGAACATTATTTGATAGATTATTCTTTGATCCAAAAAGATATGATTTAGCTAATGTAGGAAGATATAAATTTAATGGAAAATTAAATTTAGCTACAAGAATAACTGGTCAAATAGCATATAACACAATATCAAACCCAGAAACAGGCGAAATATTTGTAGAAAAAGACGAGAAAATTGATGAACCAACTGCT
>CACWHO010000145.1 GCA_902760765.1 uncultured Eubacteriales bacterium
TTTAATATGCTATCTAGTTGAATTTTAAGATATTCAATTTTGGTGTTATATGTTGTAAGTAAAATATCAATTTTTTCTTCCATATTATTACTCCATTTAATATACGATTAAAATAATAAAAAGTTTCAATATTTTTTAATTTAATTGAATTTGATATTGTATTTAAAAAAATTCGAATGTAAACGGAGATTTTTCCTAGAAATTGTTTAAAACTTTGTGAAGTTGATTTGCAAGCGAAGTTTTAATACAAGTTCTAGAAAAATCGTAGGATTACCGAGAATTTTTTTAAAATACAATATCAAATTTATATTTATACTAAAATATTGGAAACTATTGTACAAGTCTCATTGTTTCCTTTGCAATCATTAATTCTTCATTTGTTGGAATTGTGTAAACCTTAATCTTAGAATCTGGAGCTGAAATTACCTTTTCTTCTCCTTTTTCCTTATATTTATTTGATTTTCTCCAATTCCACCTGTAAATATAACATAATCTATTCCACCCATTGCAACACCATATTTTGCAATATAACTTGCAACTGAATAAGTAAAGTTTTCTATTGCTATTTCAGCATTCTTATCTCCATTATTTGATGCAATTTCAATTTCTCTAAAGTCTGGAACCATTCCAGAAATTGCAGACAATCCTGATTGTTTATTTAAAATTTCTTCCATTTCTTGAGGCGTTAGATTTTCCTTTTTCATTATAAATGTTACAACAGATGGGTCTAAATCTCCACTTCTCGTAACCATTGGTATTCCACCAAGTGGTGTTAGTCCCATACTTGTATCAACAGATTTTCCATCTTTAATTGCACAAATACTTGAGCCTTGTCCTAAATGACATGTTACAATTTTTGTTCCTTCTAAGCTAATATTTTCAATTTCTGCAAGTCTTTGTGATACAAACATATGTGATGTACCATGGAATCCATATTTTCTAATACCATATTTTTTATAATATTCATATGGTATTGGATATAAAAATTTACTTTTTTCTATTGTTTGATGAAATGCTGTATCAAACACTCCTACCATTGGTTTTCCTGGCATTACTTGTTTACATGCTTCTATTCCTAAAATGCAAGCTGGATTGTGCAATGGTGCTAAATCTGTATATTCTTTTAAAACTTCTTCAACTTTTTCATCTATTATTACAGATTCTGCTATTTTTTCTCCACCATGAACAAGTCTATGTCCAATTGCATGTATTTCATCTAAGCTATCTATTACTTTATATTCCGGATTTGTAAATTGTTTTAATGTAAATTCAATTGCCTCTGAATGATTATATGCTGGGTTTTTAATTGTATATTTTTTTCCATTTACTTTATGTGTTATAAAAGCCTCTTCCTCTCCTATTCTTTCATATTTTCCAGATGCCATCACCTCATCTGTTTCCATATTAATTAATTGATATTTTAATGATGAACTTCCACAATTTAATACTAAAATTTTCATTTTTTTCTATCCTTATTTTTTATTTAGGTTTTTAAATTGGATTTACCTATAAACCATCTATATAATTATACCATTTTTTATATTATTTATATAGAAATTTCTTAAAATATTAGATTAATTTTCAATTGTAGCCTGTACTGCAGTAATTGCAACGACACCAACAATGTCATCTATTGAGCATCCTCTTGATAAATCATTTACAGGTTTTGCAATACCTTGGCAAAGTGGTCCATATGCTTCTGCCTTTGCGAGTCTTTGTACTAATTTGTACCCAATGTTTCCTGCATCTAAATCTGGAAATATTAAAACATTTGCATTACCATTTAATGGGCTATTTGGTGCTTTTAATTTTTGCACTTCTGGGATTATTGCAGAATCAACTTGCAACTCACCATCAATTAATATTTCTGGTGCTTTTTGTTTAGCAATATTTGTTGCATCAATAACTTTTTTCGTTAAATCTGATTTTGCACTTCCATATGTTGAATATGAAAGCATTGCAACTTTTGCCTTTTTACCAACTAAATTTTCAAAACTTTTAGCAGATGATATTGCAATATCTGCTAATTCTTCTGGGTTTGGATTTGGATTTAAACCTGAATCTGCAAATATAAAAACTCCATTTTCACCATATTCACAATTTGGAACAACCATAAGAAAAAAAGCTGAAACTAATTTTGTATTTGGTGCTGTTTTTAAAATTTGTAATGC
>CACWHO010000146.1 GCA_902760765.1 uncultured Eubacteriales bacterium
CAACCAGGAGACATATTATTAAACACAATACATCATACAGAGATATTTGTAGGAGATGGAAGTGCAGAATGGAGACCAGCTGAGATTGATGATATAACAGTAAATCTTGATGAAATAAATTTCAATTTTGCAGGAACACCTAAACATATGACATACCAAGGTGAAAAAAAAGGAATTTGGATATTTGATAAAATAGCAGAATTCATAGATTTTATAGTCAGCTTAATAGTAAATGGTTTAAAATATTCGATTTTAGGTTATGCAATGAAATTTGAAAGTATAGTAAATAATATTGCGAAAATAGTAGTAGAAGATCCTGTTATAGAAGAAGAAACAGAAAGCCAGGAAGAAGATGATGATGATTCAGATACAGAAGAGCCTGAAGCAGTCTCTAATTCAAGTTCTACAGAAGATAAAGATACAATGCAAAATCCTAATGAAGTCGTTACAGTAAAAACTCCATATGCAACTAAATGTATACCTGCACAAGGGCAAACAATACCAAAAGAAATAACATTAACAAAAAAATATGTAGCAACCAGTACTAATATTGTAACAATGCAATATTGGGGCAAATTAAACACAAATGTTACTGTAACTATAGGAGGGGAAAAAGTCAAATTAAAAAAAGGTGAAGGAATTGTAATTGTAAGGAGAGGATTTGGAAAAAACTCGAATAAAAATACATGTATAATACAAAAAGGTAAATATAAGGGTAAAACCTGTAACATTGAAGGAAACAAAATAAACTGGATTGCACAATTAACAGATAGTAAAATACAATACACAAAAGAAACAGCGGAAAAGTTCATTAACACACTAAAAAATGGAAAACCAGCACAAAGTGGAGACAATAATCTTCTTTGGACAAACCATTACACACAGAGGATGTATTATTTTACAAGAAAAAACAAAAATTCAAATTGGGTATTAACATACTATCCTGTAAAAGGTTATAAAAATAGATATTCTGTAAAAGCAGCAACGGGAAGTTTTGCACACGGCACTTCATTAACGGGTACTGTAGATACATACAATTCAAAAAGTGGTCATCAATTATACAAAAAGCGTAATGGATTTCAAAATATTCCATATTATATACACAAAGATAGCCCATGGGGAAGTGGTCTCCATGTAAGTGGTGCAAAAGGAGAAAATACGCTCGGGAAACCCCGTACACATAAATGCGTTGCAGTACCAAATCCTGTTGCAAAATGGGCATATAATAATCTCCATGCAGATGAAAAAAAGATATCTGATGGAGGAAAAGCAACAGCGTTTGTCGATTGGTAAGCAATTATATTAGGATACAAGCATATTAACTAAATGAACGGGAATGTAAATTTTTAATAAAGGATAATCAAGAAAGGCTAATAGAATGTCAAAAAAATATAATAAGAAAATCAACTGCATATTACGAAACATGATAATAGTATTTATTATTCTATTTTTTAATTTCAATGTTTATGCCACTTCAATAGGTACGGAAGATTCAGATAGCCCAGAAACGCCAGAGATTGAAGCTGAAAGCGAACAAAATGGAGAAGGTACTACAGTCCCAGTAGAAGAAACAGAAGATGAAAAAAAAGCTAAAGAAATAGATAAAAAAGCCGCAATAGGATTACATCAAATTGAAGATCAAGATAGCGGAATTACAATGGAGGACATTGAAGAAAAAAATTATACAATTGAAGACATAGTTTATAATAGAGTTCCAATATTTGATGTAAACGTTTTTTCAGACACATCAGGAGGGGAAACAATACCAGACGGAAGCATAGAGAGAATATTAAAAAAAGCAGTTGCAATATGGTATGTATCTTTTAGAAATGTAACATTTGTTATTTTAGCAGTTTTAATAATATATTATGGAATAAGAATAGCAATTAGTACTGTCGCAGAAGAAAAGGCAAATTACAAAATGAAATTAGTTGGATGGATAAAAGGCTTGGTTGTAGCAGTATTTATTCATTACATTATATATATTGTACTTGCACTAAATGATACAATTGTTAATACAATTGCAAATAATACAGGTTTAGAAAAGAGCATATATAATACAATAAAAACAAGAGCTTCTGATTTCAGATTATCAGTTGGAATTCCCGCAACAATTATATATTTAGTTTTATTAGTAATGTGGCTGAGATTTCTGTGGACTTACACAAAAAGAAAGCTGAATGTTTTGCTATTAATTATTTTAGCACCACTAGTTATTGCTAAATATACATATGAACTCTCATATGGGAAAAAAAGCAAACTATTATTGAACTGGTTCCAAAAATTCTCAACTTCAGTTTTTATTCAGTCAATCCATGCATTATTTTATACAGTATTTGTAGGCGAAGTTTTAAAATTATCATCAGAAAATTTAGCAGGATTTATAATTGGATTAATGACTTTGAGCTTTATGCTATCTGCAGATAAAATATTTACAAGTATATTTAAGTTTAATTTTAGTGGCGTAGACATAGATGATTTAAATAGACCATTTAAACCAAAAGAGGATTTGACTGGATTGTTTGTAACATATGCAGTAGCTAAACACACTATACCAGGAATTGCAAGCTCTATAAATAGAACTGGTACAGTGATAGGATTAGGAATTGAAAAAACATACAATCAAATAATGGATGCTGTTGATGAGAAGAATGGAAAAGACAATAGAGCATTAATAAAAGATAAAATAAATAAACCACTTAATAAAGCTGATGATTGGATGCTAAATCATATATTTACTAAAAAAAGCAAGAGCAATATTTTGAAATCAGGCAGACAGATTTTAGTATTAAGAAGAATGTCAAGAGGACAGAAAGAAACAAAAAGATTTTCAAAACGTACTATGAAATTAAAGAAAAAAGAAAATAACAGGAAACTAACTTCTACCTATAAGTTTATAAAAGATGTAACATTAGGTGGAGCAGAATTAATTTTAGCAATTCCTATAAGTGTAAATTATGGACCAGATGTAGGTTTAACTACAGGAGTTTATGCTACAAATAATTTATTAGAGGCAACAAGATTAGCATCAAAAAATGACAAAGATAAGAAAGAAGAATATCGCAAGCAACTAGATGATTTGGTAACTTCAGTAGAAAATGTTTACTTAGAAACAAATAATATTAATGTTGAAATGGAACGATTAAATGACAAAGAAAAGGAAGAAGTAAAGAGAAAAATTAAAGAATATGATAAATTAAAGATGGACAAATATAAGATACGTAAA
>CACWHO010000147.1:0-856 GCA_902760765.1 uncultured Eubacteriales bacterium
CCATCACAATGGACAAAATACAAAAATAGTAGTGCAAATTATGCAATAGGAAGTCCAAGTACAGAGATGTATTGCGATTCATATAATAGTGTAAATCATTCAGCAGAAAATAATAATAAATTAACATGTCAATACCAAACAAGTGCAGTTCCTGGATATGGATATTTAGTAAATGGAGCAATACAAAATTCAGGATATTACACAAACAATAATACACTTGATACTTCAGGATATAGTACGATGTATTGTAAATCAGGGGATTATTATTGGTGGCTGGCTTCTCCTTCTGCTATCGACTCTAACTTTGTGTGCATTGTGAGCGGCAACTATGCGCGCTTGGGCAACGGCAACGACGACTACGCTAATGGAGTCTGTCCGCTAGTTTCTCTACAATCTGGTATCCAGCTTAACATAAAGTAGTATGAAAGACAAAAAATTAAAAATTTACGGAGGACCATACTTTTGGCCTTTTAGAAAGTTTTGTTTGTAAGCCTTCATTAACAAGCTCATGCAAACTTTTTCCAAATATATTTGATTCCCAAATTTTTGTAGGGTCATCTTTAAATCCAGAAAGTAGATAATTAACTAATTCTTCAGATTGCTTTTCTGAACCAACAATTGGGCAAACTTCAGTAGTAACATTTGTTTTAATCATATGTATACTTGGAGCAGTAGCCTTTAACTTTACACCAAATCTAGAGCCTTGTTTTACCATTTCAGGTTCATCTAGAACCAAATCATTTATTGATGGTGTAACAATACCATAACCTTTTCTATCAACCTCATCTAATGCACAAGCAATTTTATCATATTTCTTTTTAGCAACAGACAAATCTGAAATTATTTTAAACAAATC
>CACWHO010000147.1:865-3422 GCA_902760765.1 uncultured Eubacteriales bacterium
TTTATCTACACAATTTGAAATATCTTTTAAAACTCTGCTAGTTCCAAATGAATTTTTTATATTGTTAAATAATTCTTGTTTTAATGGATGATTAAAACTTAAGCCATCAACCCAATCAGGAAGCTTTATTGAAATTTGCTGTATTGGAAATTCATATAAAACTTTTGAAAATATTGTGTTTATATCATCTATTGTTAAATTTGCACAATCTATTGGCATAACAGTATTATTATATTTTGTTGACAATTTACTTGCAAGTTCTGTTGTAAAATCAGAAGATGGGTCTTTAGAATTCAATAGAATTATAAAAGGTTTATTTAATGCTTTTAATTCTGTAACAACTCTCTCTTCAGCTTTTATATAATCTTCCCTTGGAATATCTGTAACACTTCCATCAGATGTTACTAAAATACCAATTGTTGAATGCTCCTCTATAACTTTTTTTGTTCCAATTTCAGCAGCAGTTTCAAAAGGTATTTCTTCATCAGACCAAGGTGTTTTAACCATCCTAGGCATATCATCTTCTAAGTAACCAATTGAATTTTCAACTAAATAGCCAACACAATCAACTAAACGAGTTTTAAATTTAAGATTATTATCAAGTGTAATTTGTATTGCCTCATTTGGAACAAATTTTGGCTCTGTTGTCATTATAGTTTTTCCACCTGCACTTTGTGGTAATTCATCTTTAGCCCTTTCTTTTTTATATT
The DNA here is from genome assembly GCA_902760765.1 of uncultured Eubacteriales bacterium. Taxonomy (GTDB): domain Bacteria; phylum Bacillota; class Clostridia; order TANB77; family CAG-508; genus CAG-269. The sequence continues at coordinate 1,576 of CACWHO010000147.1, forward strand.
CATTATCAATGTTTGGAATTACTAGTAAATCCATAAAATTTTTAATAAAAGTAGATTTACCAGTACGTACAGGACCAACAACGCCAACATAAATATCGCCATCTGTTCTTTTTTGTATGTCCTGATATAAATTTGAATTTTCCATCTATATACCTCCTTTAAATATCAAGAAAATGTTTGTACTAAATAACTTTAATTAATTTATATTGAGAACTTTCAAATGATATGACAAGTTTTAATAAAAATTTGAAAAATTTTTTAATATGTGGTAAAATCTTACTGTCATAAAATTAAATGATGAATATAATATAATAATATAAAATTGTTTTGTTTTATATACTAGATTATGGGAGGAAAAACACATGGACAAAACAGAAGAAGCAGCAGATATTTTAGCAGAATACAATCAACAACATATAATAACATTACTAAAAAAATTAGATGAAGCAAAAAAACAAGAATTAATTGAACAAATAAACAATATAGATTTTCATCAATTAAAAGAACTATATGATAATACAAAAAAAGAAATTGAAATAAAAGAAAATAAAATAGTTGCAATTGATTATCTTGATAAAGAAAAATTATCAAAAAATGAAACAGAAAGATTTAACAATTTAGGAGAAAATATCATTGTAAATGGAAAATACGCAGTTGTAACAATGGCAGGCGGTCAAGGAACAAGACTTGGACACACAGGACCAAAAGGAACATTTAAATTAGATGTTTATGGAAAAGGAAAATACTTATTTGAAATATTAGCAGAAAATTTAAAAGAAGCAAATAAAAAGTACAATGTTACAATACCTTGGTACATAATGACAAGCAAAGAAAACAATAACGCAACACAAGAGTTTTTAGAAAAAAATAATTATTTTGGATATGACAAAAATAATGTAATGCTATTTGAACAAGGAGAATTACCATTAATGGATACAGATGGAAAACTTTTAATTGGAAAAGACTTAAAAATAAAGGAAGCATCTGATGGAAATGGTGGAGTATTTTGTTCATTAAGAAAAACAGGTATGCTTTCTGATATGAAAGAAAGAGGAGTTAAATGGGTATTTATTGGTGGTGTTGATAATGTACTATTAAAAATGGCAGATGTAACATTACTTGGAATGGCAATAGATAGAAATCCAAAAGAAAGAGTTGGAGTTTTTTGCAAAATGAATGGACACCCAAAAGTTATTGAATATTCTGAATTACCAGAAAAGATGGCAGAAGAGGTTGATAATAATGGTGAATTAAAATTTGGAGAATCTCACATAATGTGCAATTTATTCACAATAGATGCAGTAGAAAAAATAAGTAAAGAACCATTAATTTACCATAGTGCATTTAAGAAAAATTCATATGTTGATGAAAATGGAAAAGAGATTATTCCAACAGAACCAAATTCGTATAAATTTGAAGCATTTATATTTGATAGTTTTGAACTATTTGATGACATTGCAATTTTAAGAGGAAAAAGAGAGGATGACTTTGCACCAGTAAAAAATAAAGAAGGTGTAGATAGCCCAAAAACAGCAAAAGAACTATATGAAAAATATTGGGAGAAAATTAATAAATCTATGAATTAGTGAAAAACAAAAATTAATAAATAAATAATTAATTATTTAAATGATTACATATTTTAAATTATAAATTAATTGAATAATAACAAGTAAAGGGATATATATTTTTTTATTAAGCCAAACAGCAAAATAAAAAATTACATATCCCTTTTACTTGTTGATATTAATCAATTAAATTATGACTTAGTTATTTCCACCAGGAATAAAATAATCAACAACTCCATAAATAAGAGCACCAATTATTGCTGCAAACCAAGAAATAGAATA
>CACWHO010000148.1 GCA_902760765.1 uncultured Eubacteriales bacterium
AATTAAATAACCATATGACTCCTTTAAATTTTTTATTTATTATATCACCTTAAATTTTAAAGTGCAATGTTAAAGTGTGAAAATTGCACTTTAGTATTGCACTTTAGAATTTATATTATATTTTTCCCCTGATAGAATAGTGTTAAGTTCATCAGATAATAACCTACTATTATATTCCTAATTTCATAGCATTCTTCTAAAATTCATTTTTTATTCTAAATGAATTTAATATTCTATCACTATAGTTATTAAGCTCATGTTCTAATCTTCCAGCAACTATACAAGGAGCGATTGAGTTTTTATTTGCAAAATCAATAATAGAATCTTTTGAGAAATTTTTATTTTGAAAAAATTTTTTAAACTCTTTTTCTGGTATTAAATTATTATTTGCAAATTTATCTGCTTTAAATTCTTCAACTTGATTTAAAATTATTTCATCTTCTCCTAAATTTACATTTTCGCTTAAATCATTTTCTTTATCATAATCTATAAAAAATCCTTTTTTTCTTCCATTAAGTATATGCCCTAATTCATGCATAAATGAAAACCAAAATGTTGCGACATTTTTTCCTCTATCACTTATTTGTATTATAGGTTTATTAGTATCTAACCATTTTGCTATACCATAAATTGCGGTTTTTGGCATGCTCTTTTCAAACAAAACTATTATTCCGCATTCCTTACATATATTATATAATTTCTTTCTTGCTTCTTCTTGGTTTTCAAGTTTAGTTAATTCTTTTATTTCATCAATTTTTTCTAATATCAATTTTTTATTATAGTCTTTAATTTCAATATTTCTAGCTTTTCTAAGTCCTATTTGTATCCATACTAGTAAATTAATATAATCAAAGTTTGATACATTTGCCTTTCTACAAAAGACTTTATAATATTCTTTTTCTAAATCATTTAAAGAAACTATTTCCATAAATTTTTTAAAATTGTCTACTACTATATATTTATCTTTGCTCTCATGTACTAGATTTCTTTTAACAAGTTCTTTATATACATCTTTTATTCTTTCATATTCTTTTTCAACAACTTCTTGGTTTGCAAATTGATTCAATTTTTTTCTATAATTAAATTCCAAATTGTTAAAAAAAGAGGCATCAATGCCAAAAATCATTTCTAATTTAAACGCAGTTTCATTTGTTATTGGTGCTTTCCCATTTAAAATCAAATTCACTGTTTTTAACTCTAATCCTAATTTATCTGCTAAATCATTTTGTGTTAAGTTGTTTACTTCTAATAATTCTTTAATAGTTTCTCCTGGACATATAATATTATCCATATTATTCATAATGTTTACTCACCTCCAAAATTTCAATACTTTTTATTAGCCTTAAATCTTCACTAGGTTCCATAGCCTTAAATATAATTCTATATTCTTGATTAATTCTTATTGACCAAATATCTTTATTGTTTATTAATTTTTCTCTTCTAAATGGTAAATTAGATGGAATTAATAGCAAATTTTCGAATGCCTCTAATTCTGCAATTCTTTGCAGAAGCTTTTTTCCATTAACTTGACCCATTTCTTTTTGTGCAGTATTAAGATCGTTGCATATCTTTTGTACCTTTTTATTTTTGTATGTAATTTTTATATAGATTTCCTCCTTTAATGTTGTTATATTGGTATTATACTTTATTTTATATTATGTGTCAATATTTTTATTACTTTTTAGGTAATATATAAATTGAAATATTAAGTGTCGCACTTTTTGTAATAAAATTACAAAATATCTCCATCATAAAAATCTTGACAAAACTGAATAAATTTGCTATTATTGAATATAGTAATAAGGGCATATTTGTTCTTAATAAATGTGTTTGTCTTACTGAATAAGTAATCCCTCAAATAATAAAAATGAAAGGAAAAAATAAATGCAAATAAATGTTGGATATTTTTATTTTATAAAAGATGATTTCTTTGAAAAAGTAACAGATCCAGAACTAATGAAAAACAAAGAAAATGGTAATAAAAGGCCATGCTATTTTTGTTTTAAAAGCAAAGAATTAAATTTCCGTTTATTACTATATCCAAGCCAATTTTCTTTTTGCTCTGAAAATACAAACCAATCTTTTATTTGTGCTTCACTTAAATTTTCCTTAGATTTTTCCCTTAAAAAAATCATATATTTTATAATCTCATTATGTAAATTTCTATACTTTTCATTTGTACTATAAAATAATAAAAAAGGATCAATAAATAATGGTAAATCACCTATTAGTGATATATTAAAGGCTCCATATTGCTCCATTGTTTCATTGCTTACATTAAAATAGTCTGAAAATAAAACTGACATATTGTTTTTCCTCCTTTAGAGTAATTATTTTTAACATACTTCCATC
>CACWHO010000149.1 GCA_902760765.1 uncultured Eubacteriales bacterium
TTAGCACCAACAGGTGAAGAAGCAATGTTAGAGTTTTTAAGAGAAAAGTTAAAATCATATAAAAATTTGCCAGTAACATATTATCAAATTGGTGAAAAGTGCAGAAATGAAATTAGAACAAGAGGTTATTTATTAAGAGGAAAATCATTTACAATGCTTGATGCATATAGCTTTGATGTAGATGTAGAAAATATGGTAAAATCATATGAAAATGTAAGAGAAGCATTTTTGGAAATATTTAGAAAAATAGGACTTCCAGTTATACCAGTTGTAGCAGATAATGGAGCAATGGGCGGTAAAAAATCAGAAGAATTTATGATGATTTCTGAGCAAGGCGAAGATAAAATTTTATATGATGAAAAAACAGGAACTGCTCTTAATACTGAAATTCTTGAAAGAGAAGACTATAAAGAATACTTAAAAGCTGAATATGGAATAGAAGATATTTCAAATTTAAAAGAAGTAAGAACAATGGAATTAGGACATATCTTCCAACTTGGAACAAGATATTCAGAAATGATGAATGGTAAATTTACAACACAAGATGGAAAAGAAGATTTATATTACATGGGATGCTATGGAATTGGTATAAGTAGAGCAATTGCAGCTGTTTATGAACATTATTTATTGACTGATGAAAAATATGGACCTTGTGGATTTTCACTACCAGATAATTTAGCACCATTTAAATTGCAAATAATTCCTAAAATGGATGACACAGAAAAAGTAAAAATTGCAAATAAAATATATGATGAATTAAAAGCAAAAAATATTGGTGTGATTTTAGATGATAGAGAAAATTTATCAATAGGAGCAAAAATAAAAGATACAAAGATTTTAGGAACTCCATATTTAGTTGTAATTGGGGATAAGCAAGAAGGAGAAAATGTTGAAGTAGAAAATACAAAAACAGGAGAAACAGAAACTATAAAAATTGAAGATTTAATCAATAAATTTTAAATTTGGTAAAAATAAATAGGAAAAGAGAGATTAAATAAAAACAAAATTTAATCTCTCTTTATATTTATTATTTTTTTGTATAGTCATAAAAACCTTTACCAAAATTTATTCCTTTTTCACCCTTATCAATTTTTTCTTTTAAAATATCAGCAAATTTATGAGTTGGTGAGTCTGGATTTTTATACTCTGGGTTCATTACTGTAATATTATATGCGGTTTCAAGTCCAACAACATCAAAAATTTTAAATGGTCCAGCTGGAGCACCTGTAGCAAGTTGCCATGTTTTATCAATTGTTTCTGAATCAGCTACACCCTTTGCAAGTAAAGCACCTGCTGCATTTAAAAATGGTACTAACATAGAATTAAGAATATATCCAGGTTGTTCTTTATGAAGCTCTAATGGAATCATATTAATTTCGCGAGCAAATTCAACTGTCTTTTTATATACATCAGGGTCTGTTCCTGGATGTCCCATAACTTCTGCAGTATTCATTTTCCAAATCTCATTAGCAAAGTGAAGTGCACAGAACTTTTCTGGACGTCCTGTAGCTTCTGCAAATGTGCTTGGTAAAAGTGTAGATGAATTAGTTAATAAAATTGTCTTCTCAGGAAGAAATGGAGCAAGTTTCTTATAAAATTCAGTCTTGGCAACTGGATCTTCAGACATTGCTTCTATTACAATATCAACATCATCGCATGCCTTTGCCATATCTAGCTCAATATGAAGAAGACTATCAAAATTCTTCTTTGCATCTGAAATCTTTTCTTCAATTTTTTCTAAAGTTAACTCATCTGGACTAACAAAAAGTCCACGTGGATATAAATAAGCTGCCATTGGACTTCCAATCTAAGCCAAATTGTTGTATCATGACCTGTATATGCACACATTAAAGCAATCTGTGTTCCAAGAACACCGCCACCGGCAACAACTACTTTTTTAAACATAATCAATTACCTCTCTTTCATATAAACGTTTATTTTATACGACTAAAGTGTAGCATAATGTTATAAAATTTGTCAAGTAAAAAAGAAACGATAAATAAGTTTTATCGTTTCTTTTTTTAAATCAATTTTATATTAAATTTAAAATTAAAAATCACAGTTTTTTGGTGTTCTTGGGAATGGTATAACATCACGAATATTTTGCATTCCAGTTAAATACATTATAGCTCTTTCGAATCCTAAACCAAATCCAGAATGAACACAACTTCCATATTTTCTTAAATCTAGATACCAACCATAATTTTCAATAGGCATATTTAATTCTTTCATTCTATTTAACAATTTATTATAATCTTCTTCTCTTTGGCTACCACCGATTATTTCTCCAATTCCAGGAACTA
>CACWHO010000150.1 GCA_902760765.1 uncultured Eubacteriales bacterium
GGACAAGAATCAAATGGAATGTTATGTGCACTTTATGAAATAGGAATAGACAAAAAATTCCTATCAGAAGCTGATAAAAATGGAATACATGAATTACCAGAAGATGCACCAGTTGGAGAAGACCCAGTAAAATATATGGAACTAGATGATGGTGTAATAGATTTCGATTTAACAGCAAACAGAGGAGATTTATTAAGCATTTTAGGAATGGCTTATGAAATAGGTGCAATATATGATAAAAAAGTAAGACCAGTGAAATTTGAATATACTGAAAAAGGAGAAGATATAAACAAAGAATTTTCTGTTGATGTAAAAACTGAAAATTGTAAATTATTCCTTGCTAAAAGAGCAAATAATGTTACAATAAAAGAAAGTCCTGAAAAAAAATAGATTAATTGCAAGTGGAATTAGACCAATAAACAATGTAGTTGACATTAGTAATTATGTAATGTTAGAACTAGGCCAACCACTACATTTTTATGATGCTGATAATTTAGGAGAAAAAATAGTTGTTAGAATGGCAGAAAATGGAGAAAAATTAACAACACTAGACAATATAGAAAGAACATTAACAGATAAAGACATAGTTATAACAGATGGAAAAAAATCAGTCGGACTTGCAGGTGTTATGGGTGGATTAGAAACAGAAGTTGAAGAAACAACCAAAAACATTTTAATAGAATCAGCAATATTTGATTCAGTAAAAGTTAGAATGACGTCAAACAAAATACTAAGAAGTGAAGCAAGTAACAGATTTGAAAAAGGCATTGACCCAGCAAGAACGTATATGGCAATGGAAAGAGCTTGTACATTATTACAAAAATATGCAGATGCAGAAATTCAAACAGGAATTGTAAAATATGATGTAACAGAAAACAAAGAAAAAGTTATTGAAATTACTTATAAAGAAATAAATGACATTCTTGGAACAAACATATCTAAAGAAGATATAGTAGATGTATTTAGAAAATTAGACTTTAAAACAGAACCAAAACAAGAATCTGTTATTGTAACAGTTCCAACAAGAAGAACAGATATATCAATTAGAGCAGATTTAGTAGAAGAAGTTGGAAGAATTTATGGAGTTGATAATATACAAGGTAAATTACCAGTTGTTCCAATGAAAATGGGCTCAATAGATAGAACAGAAAGAAAAATTAGAACAAAGCTTGAAAATATGGGATTAAACGAAACATTATCATATATACTAATAAATGATAAAGATGTTCACAAATTTACAACAGATAAATTTGAAGAAATAAGGCTTCTAGACCCAATAACAGAAGAAAGAAATACATTAAGATATAGTGTAATTTCATCATTATTCAAAATATATGAATACAATAAATCAAGAGAAAACAAAGATGTATGTTTATTTGAAATAGGAAAAGGCTTTGGAAAAGTAGATGGAAAATACATAGAAGAAAAGAAAATAGCAGTTCTTATGTCAGGAGAATATTACAAAGGAATTGGACACAATAAAAATGTTGATTTTTATGATATAAAAGGTGTTGCAGAAGAATTATTAGATTATCTAGGTTTTGCAAATAGATATAGTTTTGTAATGCCAAAACAAATACCAGCAGAATTTCATCCAGGTCAAGTTGCAGAAATTTCTGTAAATAATGATATTGTTGGAATTTTAGGAAAGGTCCACCCACAAGTAGAAGAAAATGACGTATATGTTATGGAAGTAAATATGGATAAACTATTAGAGAAGAAAGTTGGAAAAATGAAATTTAAAGAAATTTCAAAATTCCCAACAGTTAAAAAAGACATTGCTCTTTTGGTTGAAAAAAATACAATGTCAAAAGATATTGAAGAATTTATCAAGAAAAAAGCTGGTAAATTACTTATTGATATTAATGTATTTGATGTTTATGAAGGTAAAAATATTGACACAAATAAAAGAAGTATTGCATACAGCTTAACATTTGGAACACCTGATAGAACATTGAATGATGATGAAATAAATAGTATTCTAGATAATATTATAACAAGTCTTGCAAATAAAGGAATTGA
>CACWHO010000151.1 GCA_902760765.1 uncultured Eubacteriales bacterium
AAAATAAAATTCCTAAAAGTATTTTAAATACTACACTCTCTGCCTTTTCCTTTACGAAGCATCTCATAAAATTCTTCAATATTTGCTTCTTTTCCATTCTTGCCAAATCTAAATTCACCTAAGTTGTTTCTAAAATGTTTTCTTGTAGTATTTTTTTCAATAATAGTATCTCTTCTTTCCATCATCTCTTTGATTATTTTTTTCTTTTCTTCTAATGAAGTACCTGTAATCTTTACGGTTTTTTTATCATTTAAACAAATGGTAGCTTCTCCCAATGGAGATATTCTTAATTTATGGCAAGATCCACATGGATATTTCCAAGAAAACATAGCTAAAATTCCAATTGTGGCTTTATCTCCTACTCTGTAATATCTCATTGAAGGATTATCTCCACTTACGTTAGTTCTAGATATTTCTTTTATATCTCCTAATTTTTTCACTTCATCTAAAATGTTGGTTTCAGTAATATACTCATTTACCCAAAATTTTTGACCATCTTTTTCTAATTGGTTTGGATTACAAGGGAAGAATTGCAAAAATCTAACTATAATTCTTTCTTTTTTATATTTTTCGTTTTGTTTTATTGCGTATTTTATAAAATCCGTTACTTCATTTAGATTATCTTTCATTACAACCATGTTAATTTTTATCAAGCAATCAGAAGTTTCTAGCATTTTTTCAATGCCTGAAATAACTCTATCTAATGAATCAATACCAACTATATTTTTAAATTTTTCTCTGTCCATTGTATCTAAACTAACATTAATTCTACTTAATCCACTATCTTTTAAACTTTCTACCATTTTTTCTAAGAAAAATCCATTTGTCGTCATAGATTGTTCTTCATATCCAAGTTCTTTTGCATATTTCATATAATCACATATATTCCTTTTGAATAATGGCTCACCACCAGTCCAATGTACCCTTTTCACTCCATTACTAATTGCAGCCTCCAATATTTCTTTAATATCTTTATCACTCATGTCTTCTGAATTAGTATTGTGAGAATTGCAGTACTTACATCTAAAATTACAATTTGAAGTGACTCCAAACCTTAAATGCCAATTTTCCATTTTTCCTCCTTAATCTTATTTAATTTTTTTATTTCTTAAATCATTACTGATTTGTTTTTTTCTTAAAGTTTTTTTAATTATTTTTTTCAATTAAATTATTTTTTCTTCATTTGAATCTTTTTCAGTAAGATTACACCTTTTCAATTCTTCTTTTAAAAATTCCTTTATAAAAAGCGTTACCTGATCTATTGCTTCATTTGGATCAGCTTTATGTATTGAGTTAACAAAGAATATCTGATTATCAATATGTAAAATATCTTCCTTAGGCTCAAATCTATATCTAATTGAATTTTTGTCACACATTTTTCCTAGTGGTTTGTCACCACAAATTTCAATTAAATCTTTTATTGCATTTTCTCCAGATACAATTCCAATACATGCCGGTTTGTCTTTTAATTGTTTTACATTTATAGCTTTAAATGTTTCATTCTTTTCATTATTATATAATTTATTTAAGAAATCCTCATTTAGAACAAAATCTTTTGTAAATAAAACATTTAATTTCTCATTTAAAATATCTAAAATTTCATTTTTGTTTTTATATGCACAAGGTTTTATCATAAATAAACTATATTCCATAATTCAAAACATTCCTTTCGTAAAAAAGCACAAAGTAAGTTATAAAAATTATAAAATTACGTAAAATTTTTTAGCTTATTAAAATTAGAATTTAACATGTTTTCTATGCTCTTCATAGTTTTATAAGCCCTGGTATAATCATCTATTGTAATTATTTTTTTATCTAGTGCATCTTTTAGCTCATCCTCATCAAGTATATAAAATTCTCCATTAGGCAGTACAACAACATCTAAATACATATCTTCTCCGTATGGAATTCCAGAGTTATATTTGCAATCACTTTTTAATATGTCAAAATACCATTGCAATATGTTGCAATTACTGTTATACATTGCAGAAAAGCAATAAGAACCTTTTTCTGGGAAAAAAGTTAAAATTTTATAATTATCATCAATTACTCTTTCTTCTCTTCCATCCGGTCTTTTTGCAATAAATTTTTTCTTTACTTTATTTAGTTGTATTAATGTAATTTTACCTCTAAAACAATCATCCTGTGATTCAGCTATTTTAAAGCTCTTATTAAAGCTCTTACTTAAAATATTACTATCATTTTGTCTATCAGCGTAATTTAATTTCATAATTAGTATCCCTCTCTCTATGTATGCAAAGTATTCTACCATATTTTTCCTTTTAGTTCAATATGTTAAGCTAAAAAAAAAATAAAAATATAGTTACAAGTTAATAAGTTCATTGCATGATGTTTAATAAACGAGTAATGGCGCGTAGCGAACAACGAGCATAAGCGAGGCGAATGGACGATAAAACATTGATTCGCGCAAAAAATCATTTTAATGATTTTTTGTCGCATCAGGATAGCCTCGTCCAACAAGCCAACGAGTTATTAAACATCATGCAATGAACCATTAACCAGTAATAAAATATAAAAAAGCACTAGTAAAGTTTGTTCTTTACTAGTGTATTTTATTGTTCA
>CACWHO010000152.1:0-2026 GCA_902760765.1 uncultured Eubacteriales bacterium
AGATCAGTCTGCTGAAAAAATAGTAGAAACAGCTAAAAAAACAGGAGCAAAAGTTTCAGGTCCTATTCCATTACCAACACAAAAAGAAGTAGTAACAATTCTACGTTCTCCACACAAATACAAAGATTCAAGAGAACAATTTGAAATGAGAACACATAAAAGAGTTATAGACATTCTTTATCCAACACAAAAAACAGTTGATAATCTAATGAAATTAGAATTACCAGCAGGTGTTGATATTGAAATCAAATTATAATTTAAGTTGATAAATGATAAAATTATAATTTAAAATCAAAAATTAAATTTAAAACTTCAATAAATTGAAGTAAAATTAGAGCCCTAAAAGCCAAGCTGATATTACACTATAGAAGTGCAAATATAAGTATCAGCCTATAGTAAAAGGAGAGAAAAATGAAAAAAGGAATAATTGGAAGAAGAAAAGTTGGAATGACACAAATCTTTGATGAAAAAGGAAATGTAATTCCAGTAACAGTTATAGAAGCTGGACCATGTGTAGTTGCACAAGTTAAAACAGTAGAAACAGATGGATATGATGCAGTACAATTAGGATTCGGCGAAGTAAAAGACAAACATATTAATAAACCAGAAAAAGGACATTTTGCAAAAGCTGGTATTGAAAACAAAAAACATTTAAGAGAATTTAGATTAGATTCAGTAGAAAATGTAAAAGTTGGAGATATGGTAAATGCAGATGTATTTACAGCAGGAGAAAAAGTAGATGTTCAAGGAACATCAAAAGGTAAAGGATTCCAAGGTGTTATCAAAAGGCATGGACAACACAGAGGACCAATGGGACATGGTTCTATGTATCATAGAAGACCAGGTTCAATGGGACCAACATCAACACCAGGTAGAGTATTTAAAGGTAAAAAATTACCAGGACATATGGGAATGCAAACTGTAACAATTCAAAATATTGATGTTGTTAGAGTTGATATGGACAAAAACGTTATATTATTAAAAGGTAGTGTTCCAGGAGCAAAAGGTGCTATCTTAAAAATAAAATCAGCTGTAAAGGCTACTAAATAGTAGAAAGGAGGAAATACAAAATGCCAAAAGTAGATGTATACGATTTAAAAGGTAAAAAAGTTAGTGATGTAGAATTAGCTGAAAATGTATTTGGAATTGAACCAAATGAAAATATAGTTCATGAAGTTTTAGTAAATTATTTAGCTAATCAAAGACAAGGTACACAAAGTACAAAAACAAGAGCAGAAGTTAGTGGTGGTGGCAAAAAACCATGGAGACAAAAAGGAACAGGTAGAGCAAGACAAGGTAGTATTAGAGCTCCACAATGGATTAAAGGTGGTATAGCTTTAGGACCAAAACCTCGTTCATATAAATATACTGTAAATAAAAAGGAAAGAAGACTTGCAATTAAATCATTATTAAGTTCAAAAGTATTAGAAAATGAATTAACAGTTGTTGATAAAATGGAATTAAAAGAAATTAAAACAAAATCAATGGTTTCAGCTTTATCTGCATTAAAATTAGAAGGAAAAACATTAATAATACTTACAGAAAATAACGAAAACGTTGTTAAGTCAGCTAGAAATATCGAAGGAGTTAAAACAATATCATTAAATAATATAAATGTATTTGATTTATTAAATTGCAAAAACTTAGTTTTACCTCTAGATACAGTTAAAAAATTAGAGGAGGTGTATGCATAATGTTACCAGAAGAAATAATAATTGCACCAGTTGTTACTGAAAAAAGTAATGATGAAATGCAACAAGGTAAATACACTTTTAAAGTAAATAAAAAAGCTACAAAAGTTGAAATAGCAAGAGCTGTTGAAAAACTTTTTGAAGTAAAAGTATTAAAAGTTAATACAATGAAAGTTAATGGAAAAGAAAAAAGAGTTGGATACCATACAGGTAAAACATCAGATTGGAAAAAAGCAATAGTTACTATTGATACTAATCCATCAGAAGTTACATACTTAGCAAAAGGTGGAAAACAAACAAAAGCTACTAAAAAATATAAAGATTCAATTGATGAT
>CACWHO010000152.1:2031-4467 GCA_902760765.1 uncultured Eubacteriales bacterium
AATATCGAGAGAAAACTCGGATAATAAATGAGAGGAGAAAACAAAAATGGGAATTAAACATTTTAAACCATACACAGCGTCAAGAAGAAATATGACAGTTTCTGATTATTCAGAAATTACAAAAAAGACACCAGAAAAATCTTTATTAACAACAAAAAAAGAAAAAGCTGGTAGAAATAGTTATGGTAGAATTACTGTTAGACACCAAGGTGGTGGAAACAGACAAAAATATAGAATTATAGATTTTAAAAGACAAAAGGATAATATGGAAGCAACAGTTATTGGTGTTGAATATGACCCTAACAGAAGTGCAAATATAGCTCTAATTCAATATGAAGATGGAACAAAAGCTTATATTTTAGCACCAGAAGGATTAACAGATGGAGATAAAGTTATATCTGGAGAAAATGTAGATATAAAAGCTGGAAATGCAATGCCAATAAGCAATATACCTGTTGGTACATTAATTCATAACATTGAATTAAATCCAGGACAAGGTGGAAAATTAGTTAGAACAGCAGGACAAAGTGCACAATTAATGGCTAAAGAAGGAAAATATGCACATGTTAGATTACCTTCTGGAGAAATGAGATTAATACTTTCAAGATGTAGAGCAACAATTGGAGTTATAGGAAATTCAGAACATGAAAATATCAAACTTGGTAAAGCAGGAAGAAAACGTCATATGGGATGGAGACCAGAAGTTAGAGGTTCTGTTATGAACCCAGTAGATCACCCACATGGTGGTGGTGAAGGTAAAGCACCTGTAGGACACGCTGGACCAATGACACCTTGGGGTAAACCAGCATTAGGATATAAGACAAGAAATAAAAAGAAATCAACAAATAAATTCATAGTTAAGAGAAGAAAATAAGGAAGGAGGACATTAGAACATGTCTAGATCAAGCAAGAAAAAGCCATTTGTTCAAGAAAAACTATTAAAAAGAATAGAAAAAATGAATGAAACTGGAGAAAAAGAAGTCCTTAAAACATGGTCAAGAGCTTCAACAATATATCCACAAATGGTAGGCCATACAATAGCTGTACATGATGGAAGAAAACATGTCCCTGTTTATATTGCTGAGGAAATGATAGGACATAAATTAGGAGAATTTGCTCCAACAAGAACATTTAAAGGACATTCAGGAGATAGAAAAGTCGTAAAGAAACAATAATAAACTCACTTACTAAAAAAGGAGGTAAATAAAGTGGAAGAAACAAATATAAAAGAAGCAACTGCAACACTTAAATATGCTAGAATTTCAGCTAGAAAAGTAAAAATTGTAGCAGATTTAATTAAAGGTAAAGATGTTGATGAAGCACTAGCAATTGTTAAATTTACACCAAAAGCTTCATCAGAAATTATAGAAAAATTATTAAAATCAGCAATTGCAAATGCTGAAAACAACAATGATATGAAACATGAAAATTTATATGTTGCTGAAATATATGCAAATCAAGGTCCAACATTAAAGAGAATTAGACCAGCTGCAAAAGGTTCAGCAGTAAGAATTAGAAAAAGAACAAGTCATATAACAATAGTATTAAAAGAAAAGTTGGACTTCTAAATGGTATGCAGATTCTAATAATTTTGCAGATTGTTTAGTAGAAGACCAAAAAGTTCGTAAATTTTTAAAGAAAAAACTATATGCTGCTGGAATTTCTAAAATTGAAATTGAAAGAACAGCAAAAATGTTAAAAATTAATTTATATGCTGCAAAACCTGGAATTATAATTGGAAAAGGTGGAGCAGGAGTAGAAGCATTAAAAGAAGAAGTAGTTAAATTAATAGGAAAAGATGTTAATTTAAATATTGTTGAAGTTAAAAATGCTGATACAGATGCACAATTAGTTGCAGAAAATATTGCAGGACAATTGGAAAGAAGAATTTCATTCAGAAGAGCTATGAAACAATGTATGCAAAAAGCTACAAAAGCAGGAGCTTTAGGTATAAAAACATCAGTATCTGGAAGATTAGGCGGAGCTGACATGGCTAGAACTGAATTTTATAAAGAAGGAAATATTCCATTACAAACTTTAAGAGCTGATATTGACTATGGATTTGCTGAAGCAAACACTACATATGGAAAAATCGGTGTAAAAGTTTGGATATATAAAGGAGAAGTTCTTCCAACTAAAAAAATGGAAGGAGGAGACCAATAATGCCATTATTACCAAAAAGAACAAAACATAGAAAAGTACAAAAAGGTAGAATGAGAGGAAAAGCAACAAGAGGAAATAAAGTTACAGATGGAGAATATGGAATACAAGCTGTAACAGGAGCTTTAATTACAAGTAATCAAATTGAAGCAGCCAGAATTGCTATGACTCGTTATGTAAAAAGAGGTGGAAAAGTTTGGATTAAAATATTCCCAGACAAACCAATAACATCTAAACCAATCGGTACTCGTATGGGTAAAGGTAAAGGTGCTCCAG
>CACWHO010000153.1 GCA_902760765.1 uncultured Eubacteriales bacterium
ATAACAGGAACTACAGCTCACAATATTGATAATTTAGATACTTTAGTTAATTATGATTTAATGTGGTATGATGATACAGACAATGTTTGGTATAATAGATTTAGATTATGGGAACAAAGTTATGGAGTTGGATTGGAAATGAATATTAATTCAAATGATATAAATATTGGCTCTAATAAATATAATAGTATTGATTGGACAAAAAGAACATCAAGAGGATTTGCAATTCTTGAATATACGAAAACAACTGATGCAGCTACCAAAAATTAAAAAAAACTTTATGTATTATATTTTATGTTTTATTATAAAAAAATCTTAAAATTCTAGTAAAATAGAAATAAACCTTGTCACTCAAAAACAAATATGTTATAATAATCACGTATCGTGAGGTAGAAAAATGAATATTTTAAAAGATAAATATAACATGAGTGTAGAAGAAAATGTTTTTTTCGCAAAAAGAAACATCGTTGATTCAATATGGAAAAGTTCACATATAGAGGGCATTGATGTAACTTTCCCTGAAACACAAAAAATTTATGATGGTGGCAATGTTGCAAAATTAAGAATTGATGAAATTCAAACAATTAATAATTTAAAACATGCTTGGCTATTTATTTTAAATTCAATTGGCAGTCCTAATAATTTAAACATATTAAAGTCAATAAATTCACTTGTTGGTAGCAATTTGGTAGATAGAGCAGGAGAAATCAGAGCTTATGATGTTTCTATTGGTGGAACCAATTGGAAACCAGAAATTCCTAATGAAGATAAAATAATAGATGATTTAAAAGGGCTTGAAAAAATAGATTGTATTACTGAAAGAGCAATAACAATAATGTGCTATTTAATGAGAAGTCAAATTTTTTCTGATGGAAATAAAAGAACTGCAATGCTTTTTGCAAATAAAATCATGATAGAAAATGGTAAAGGAATTATAAGCATTCCAGTAGAAAAAGATGTTGAATTTGGTGAAAAATTAATAAAATACTATGAAACAAATAAAATAGAAGACCTTAAATATTGGATATTTGAGAATGCAATTGATGGAATAAAATTTTAAAAGAAGAGTACTTGAAAAGTACTCTTTTTTGTTATAGAATGATTATATCATGAAAAATGGTAAAAAATATAATAGACAAGAACTGCAAAAAGCAGTAAAGGAGGAAATAAAAATGAATAAAAAAACTGTAAGAGACATTGATTTAAAAGGAAAGAAAGTATTTGTAAGATGCGACTTTAATGTTCCAATGGACAGCAATCAAAATATTACAGACAATTCAAGAATAGTTGCAGCATTACCAACAATAAAATATCTATTAGAACAAAATTGTAAAATAATATTAGCATCACATTTAGGAAGACCAAAAGGAGAAGTAAAACCAGAATTTTCATTAAAACCAGTTGCAAAAGAATTATCAAGATTACTCGGCAAACCAGTAATAATGGCAAATGATGTAATTGGAGAAGATGCAAAAAATAAAGCAGCTAACTTAAAAGAAGGAGAAATCTTATTACTAGAAAATGTAAGATTCCATAGAGAAGAAACAGACAATGACCCAGAGTTTGCAAAAGAATTAGCATCAATGGCAGAAGTATATGTAAATGATGCATTTGGAGCAGCACATAGAGCACATGCTTCAACAAGTGGAATTGCAGCTTAGGTGATGCAATAAACAATCCAGAAAGACCATTTATGGCAATAATTGGCGGAGCAAAAGTTTCTGATAAAATCGGTGTAATTGATAGTTTATTAGATAAAGTTGATACATTAATGATTGGTGGAGGAATGGCATATACATTCTTTAAAGCACAAGGATATGGCGTAGGAAACTCACTTTGTGAACCAGATAAAGTAGATCTAGCATTAGAAGAAATGCAAAAAGCAAAAAACAAAGGAGTTAAATTCTTATTACCAGTTGACACAAAAGTTGGAAAAGAATTTAAGCCAGATACAGAAAGTAAAACAGTTGCATGGACAGATATTCCAGATGGATGGGAAGGATTTGATATTGGAGAAAAAACAATAGAATTATTTTCTAATGAACTAAAATCTGCAAAA
>CACWHO010000154.1 GCA_902760765.1 uncultured Eubacteriales bacterium
TTGGAGCAGGTAGTGGGAATCGAACCCACGTCATCAGCTTGGAAGGCTGGGGTTCTACCATTGAACTACACCTGCATATCGCTCCTGACAATTACAAATTATAAACTATTTACTTGCAACTGTCAAGAGTTTTTCAAAAATTTCTATAAAATTTTATTATTTATTAATACATTCCTTCCATCCCACCTGCATTTGGAGCCTCATGATGTTCTGGTTCTGGAATATCTGTTACCAAACTTTCTGTTGTAACAACCATAGAAGCAATTGATGCTGCATTTTGAAGTGCACTTCTTGTAACTTTAGTTGGATCAACAATTCCTGCTTTTTTCATATCAACATATTCTTCTTTACTTGCATCAAATCCAAAACCTTTTTCTGATTTTTTAACTTTATCTACAATAACTGCTGGTTCTAATCCTGCATTTCTTGCTATTTGTTTTAATGGTTCTTCAAGTGCTGTTAAAACAATTTTTGCTCCTAATTTTTCACCATCTTTTAATTCATCAACAACTTTTTCTACTGCTGGAATTACATTTATTAAGGCTGTTCCACCACCTGCAACAATACCTTCTTCTACTGCTGCTTTTGTTGCTGATAATGCATCTTCTATTCTTAATTTTTTGTCTTTCATTTCTGTTTCTGTTGCTGCACCAACTTCAATTACTGCAACACCTCCAGCAAGTTTTGCAAGTCTTTCTTGTAGGCTTTCTTTATCATAGTTGCTCTTTGTTTCTTCAATTTCATTTCTTAATTGATTTACTCTTGCAGAGATTTTTGATTTATCTCCTGCACCATCAACTATTATTGTGTTTTCTTTTTGTACTTTTACTTGTCTTGCTTTACCTAATTGATTTATTTGAGTATCTTTTAATTCAAGTCCTAAGTCTGATGTTATAACCTCTCCACCTGTTAATATTGCAATATCTTCAAGCATTGCCTTTCTTTTATCACCAAATCCAGGTGCTTTAACTGCAACAACATTAAGTACTCCTCTTAATTTGTTTAATACCAATGTTGATAATGCTTCTCCTTCTATGTCATCACAAATTATAACTAATTTTGCTGATTGTTGCATTAATGCTTCTAGTAATGGTAATATTTCTTGAATATTGCTTATTTTTTTATCTGTAATTAAAATATATGGATTATCAATTACAGCTTCCATTTTTTCTGTATCTGTTACCATATATGGAGATACATAACCTTTGTCAAATTGCATTCCTTCAACTACATTTAGTTCTGTATTTGATGTTTTTGATTCTTCAATTGTTATAACTCCATCTTTAGAAACTTTTTCCATTGCTTCTGCAATTAGTTCTCCAGTTTCTTCGTTATTTGCTGAAATGCTTGCAACTCTTGCAATATCTTCTTTTCCATTTACTGGAACACTAATTTTCTTTAGTTCATCAACTGCTGCATCTACTGCTTTTGCAATTCCTCTTTTCATTGCCATTGGGTCAGCACCTGCTGCTACATTTTTAACACCTTCTTTAATCATTGCTTGTGCTAAAACTGTTGCTGTTGTAGTACCATCTCCTGCAACATCATTTGTTTTTTCAGATACTTCTTTTACAAGTCTTGCTCCCATATTTTCAAATTTATCTTCTAATTCAATTTAATGGTGCTCCAAAGCTTTTATCTAAAACTACATTTCTTCCTTTTGGTCCTAATGTAACTTTTACTGTGTCTGCTAGTTTATTAACACCTTCTAATAAAGATTTTCTTGCATCTTCGCCAAATTTTATTTGTTTTGCCATTTTTAACACTCTCCTTTATCTTACTTAATAATTCATATTTTGAAATTTATAATATGAATATACAACATAATTATTAATTTTTTATTAATTGATTATTCAACAACTGCCAAAATATCATCCTGTTTTACTATTAAATATTCTGTTCCTTCATATTTAACTTCTGTTCCAGAATATTTACTAACAATAACATTATCTCCTTTTTTTACAAGCATTTCTTGTAATTTTCCATCTACCTTTTCTCCAGGTCCAACTTCAATTACTTCTGCAACTTGTGGTTTTTCTTGTGCTGCACTTGCTAAAATAATTCCACTTTTTGTTGTTTCTTCGCCCTCTTTCATTTTTATTAATACTCTACTTCCTAATGGTTTAATCATGATATTACCTCCTTCATACTTATCCATTTAAGATTAAGATTTATATTTGTTTTAGCACTCTTACTGAGTGACTGCTAATACTTTATACCTTTTTATACATAATGTCAATAGATTTTATTAAAAATTTTTAAAAAATAGAACATAAAAAACTCCCTGAAATTTCAGGGAGTCTACGGTTTCACTTACTGAACTTGTAATTTGGGCTTATGACCTTTTGTCCATTTGGAATTTTGTAATAATTTCCAATTTCAGCAATCATGTCCAAAATTTTCATTGTATTACTTTTCCATTTGGAAAAAACAAACATTTCGATAGAAAGCGGTTTTCTATAGCCATAGCCAATTACTCTTCTTTCGGACTCATATATTGAGTTCCAACTTTTGTTTTTTGGTTTCTCAACAATTTTCTCTGCTACAAAAAAATAAAATTGTGAATCTTCTTTTGGAAGATTTTTTGATAAATATCTCATCATCTTCCTTTTTTCTGAATTTGTCGTCTCTGCCTTTGATATAACATCTTTGATTTCATCTTCCAGCATTGACCTTACAACAAGATTATTTTTTGCATCCAAAAGGAACAGCATCTTCTTTCCACTATTGGGGTCTTCAATGAACATTTCTCCTTCAGTGACCCGATAGTTTCCAGTACTATTAAGTTTCATAAGT
>CACWHO010000155.1 GCA_902760765.1 uncultured Eubacteriales bacterium
AGTTGAAAGTATATTAGATTATGTAAGGTCAGACTATACAGACTATGCCATAATGATAAATGGAGAATGGGGAGTTGGAAAAACTCACTTCTGGAATAACAAAATAAAGAAAAAAATTGAATCAACACAACTAAATGGAAAAAGATTTACAACAATATACATGTCACTATATGGAATTTCAAATCTTGAAGAAATTAGTAAAAAGATATTTATAGAAACAACGCAACTAATGGACAAGAACCTTAGAAAATTCATGGATGCACATGGACAAACATCAATTCCTGAATATGCAAAAACTGGATTAGACATGGCAAATTTCTTTGGTGTTACACAGAATGGAGACAAAATTGATTATGGAGATTTCTTTTCAACAGATGACAAAGTTTTGTGCTTTGATGACTTGGAAAGAGCAAATGTTGATGTTATAGATATTTTAGGTTATATAAATAATTTTGTTGAACATGACCACATAAAAACAATTATAATTTGTAATGAAAAGGAATTATCAACAAAAATAAAAAGTTCAAACCTAGAAATGAAAACATTTATAGCAACATATCTTTTGGACAAACAAGGAGAATTAAACACAGCAGATAAACCAATAGTTGAGAAAATTCAAAATAAAATTGAGAATGTTTTTGATAAAGCAAATGATTATGAAAGAATTAAAGAAAAGCTAATTGGCGAAACATTTGAATATGCACCAAAATTCGATTATATAATAAATGGAATTTTGATGAGATATGAAAATGACCCAGATTTAATAAGATTTTTAAGAGAGAATACAAGACTTATAATTTTAACATTTGAAAGAAGCGGAACAAGAAACTTAAGAATATTAAAACATGCATTAAATGGCTTTCAAAAAGTATATGATATGGTTGAAAAAAATTACCCAAATACAAATAACAGAGTAATGCAAACAATGCTAATATTTACAATAGCTATATCATTTGAAATTAAAGCAGGAAAAATAACAAAAGACAAATTTGAAAATATCAAAGATAATGAAGAATATAAATCACTATTAGTATCTTCAAGAACTTTGATGGACAACAGACAATTCTATATAAAAGAATTTGATAGCAATTATTACTATAACTTTAAGGCAGAATACAGATTTTTCAAATTCATTGAATATTATGTAAGAACAAGAATTTTTGACATGAAAATATTTAAAGAAAATATGGAAACAATCAGAAACACAGTAGATACAGAAAACCTACCAGGATACAAAAGATTACTTACAGAAGAATATTGGAAAATTTCTGATGATGAATTTGGAAAAATCATCAAAGAAGTACTTGATGATGTAATTAAAGGCGATTTGGAAAAAGGGACTTATTGATTATGATATAAAAACATTAAAAACAATCTTTTTCAATGGAATGAATATATCATCATTAAAATCAAAATATTGCCCAAATGTTGAAGAAGAACTTTCTAAGATTGCAATTGAGCAAGTTGAAGGAGACATGCAAGATATAATAGAGCACTTTAATACACTAAATACACAATTGCTTGACAAGATGTATAAAGAAAAGGCAGAAAACATATTCAAGTGTATTCCAATGAAAATGGAAGAATTCTATGAGAAGTTTGATAGAGAATGTATGAATATACCAATATTTAAATATTATGATGTATATCAAATGTTCCAAAGAATATCATGTGCAAGCAATGAGGATATAGTATTAATAAAAGAAAAATTATTAGATAGAGCTGAAAGATATACAAAAGAAATAGAACCAGAAATGAAAAATATTAAGCAATTAAAACAAGTTATAGATGATTATCTAAAAGGAAAAGACCAATCAATAAAAATTGTTATGCTTAAAGAATTTTCAACAGGTTTAGAATGTATATTAGATAAATATAAAACAGGCATTTTTTCTAAAAACGAAAGTGTAAAAGATGATAAAAGTGCAGAATAAATAAAAAGTGAAAAAATATTAAAAATACAAAAAATGCAAAAAATGTATAAAATTTTCCTTTAATGAGATAATAAAATAGAAGAACATTTTATTATTTTAAAGGAGGAAAATTATGAAGGCAACTGGAGTTGTAAGAAGAATAGACGACTTAGGTAGAGTTGTAATACCAAAAGAAATAAGAAAAACATTAAGAATAAAAGAAGGTGACCCACTTGAAATATTCACAGATAGAGAGGGACAGGTCATTTTGAAAAAATATTCACCAATTGGAGAACTTTCAGAATTTGCAACTGGATATGCAGAAACACTTGCAAAAACTACAGGACATATTGCATGTATAACAGACAAAGATACAATAATTGCGGTTGCAGGTGGCTCTAAAAAGGAATTTTTGGAACAAGATGTAAGCCAAGAACTTGAAAAATTGATGGAAGATAGAGAAGTATATATAAGTAAAGAAAATAGTGACATTGCAATGCCAATTATTAAGAATGAAAAAGAGGACAGAAGGCAAAATGCACAAGTTGTATATCCAATAATTTCAAATGGAGATACAATAGGAACAGTTATTTTAATGTCAAAAGACAAAAAAGAAAAGATGAATGACGTTGAAAAGAAAGTAGCACAATCTGCTGCAACATTTTTGGCAAGTCAAATGGAAATATAAAAAATAAATAAAAAGTCAAATTGTCAAGTAAAATAAAAAAGTCAAATTACTAGATTGCTGAAGAGCAAAAAATGAGATTTTATAAAACCATAGGTTAAAAAAGAGAACGGAAAATTAAATAAAGAAATATAAAAAATAAGCAAATATTTTTTGGTGTGTAAATTATTTGTTTATGTATTTTTATGTATGGTAATAATATTAGAAATATTATGTTTTTAAACTATAGTAGATTAAAATTTTAGAGAGAATTTATAAAATAAAAGATAATATTAATTAATCTATGTAAAATAGAAGATGAAACTATTATCTTAAAAAAGAGGGGGAAATTTGATGACACAAGAAAAAACAAAAGAAGTCAAAACAAGTAATGAAACTAGGACAAATAAAGGAGTTAGACCAAATAAAAAATCTATAATAAATAAAGGAACTAGGTTAAATAATGAAATTAAAGAGGATAAAGAAATTAAAACAAACAAGGAGATTAAATCAAATAAAGAAATAAAAACAAATTTAGCAAAAAGACCTAGAAGAAAGAGAAAATTAGAAACAACAGAAAAAACTGAAAACATATTTAAAAAATCAAAATTAAAAATAATTCCATTAGGTGGATTACATGAAATCGGAAAAAATATAACAGTATTTGAATATGAAGATGAAATAATAGTTGTAGACTGTGGTTTATCTTTTCCAGAAGACGATATGCTTGGAATTGATTTAGTAATTCCAGACATTACATATTTGGAGAAAAATCAAGAAAAAATAAAAGGTATGGTAATAACACATGGACATGAAGACCATATAGGAAGCATACCATATGTTTTAAAACAAATAAATATGCCTGTTTATGCAACAAAGCTTACAATAGGACTAATAAAAAACAAATTGGAAGAGCACAAAATTTTAAGGAGTTCAGAATTGCATGAAGTAATGCAAGGTCAAACTGTAAAACTTGGTAAATATTTTAAAGTTGAATTTATTAGAAGTACACATAGTATTCCAGATTCTGTAATGCTTGCAATTCACACACCAGTTGGAACAATTTTACACACAGGGGATTTTAAAGTTGATTTCACACCAATTGATGGAAAAATAATGGATTTAGGGAGAATTGCTAAACTTGGAGAAGAAGGCGTTTTAGCACTTATGTCAGATAGTACAAATGCTGAAAGAAAAGGATTTACATTATCAGAGAGTTCAATAGGACCAGTATTTGATAAATTATTTGATGGATGCACAAAAAGAATTGTTGTTGCAACATTTGCTTCAAATGTACACAGAGTTCAACAAATTGTAAGTTCAGCAGTAAAATATAAAAGAAAAATTGCAATTTGTGGTAGAAGCATGATAAACATGATTAATACAGCAAAAGAATTAGGATATATAAAATGCCCAGATGATTTATTTATTGATATAGACACAATGAGTTCATATAATGATGAGCAATTAGTAATTATTACAACAGGAAGCCAAGGTGAAACAATGTCTGCATTAACAAGGATGGCAGCAGGTGACCACAAAAAAGTAAAAATTACTCCAAATGACTTAGTAATAATTTCTGCAAATCCAATTCCTGGAAA
>CACWHO010000156.1:0-638 GCA_902760765.1 uncultured Eubacteriales bacterium
TATACAATTTCATTAAGAAGATATATAAATATTAATGCTTTGTTTGAAAAATATAATCTTACAAAATATATTGAAATATTTAAAAAACTTGATGATAAGGTTCAAGAAAAAATAAGAGATGAAAATGTTTGGAAATTTTATAATAAAGATAATCGAATCGATATAGATGCAACATTAAATGAAGTAAATAATTCACATATAAGAGAAAAAGCTAAAGATATGGCAATAGATAATTTGAAAAAACAAAATGAATTATTAATTAAAGAAAATATAAATTTGAAAAACAACATAGTTTCTAACAAAATAAAAAGATATGTAAAAAGGATAATAAAGAAAAAATAGGAAGGAATTGCTATGAACAAAAAAATAAATATATATAAACATCCAAAAAAGAAACTAAATATAAATAATCCTAAAAAATTAAGTGTAATAATTCCAAATTACAATTATTCAAAATATATTATTGAAAGAATAGATTCAATTCTAATGCAAACATATCCAATATATGAGATGATTATATTAGATGATTGTTCAACAGATAATAGTGTAGAAGTTATTAATAAAAAAATTGAAGAAATAAAAAAAGATTATCCAAATATTAAGATTCAATTTATAGTTAATGAAAAAAATAGTGGTGG
>CACWHO010000156.1:670-2491 GCA_902760765.1 uncultured Eubacteriales bacterium
TTGTTTTATCATATTGCGAATCTGCAAGAATTGATGATGATAATAATTTAATTAGAACAAAATCAGATGATTTATATGATATGTGCAGAACAGGTGAATGGAATGACTCTTACATTTGGAGTGGAGAAAAAGAAATAAAAGAACATTTAAGTGTTACAAACACAATTTTAAATGTTTCTAGTGTTATGTGGAAAAAACAAGATTATTCAAAAATATTTGAAGAAGCGGGAGAATATAGAGTAGCAGGAGATTGGTATATATATTATAATATTTTAAAAAATGGAAAAATTAGTTGGTGCTCAAAGCCATTAAATTATTATAGAAAACATGGTTCATCTGTAAGTACAGATGTAAAAGCAGAGATAGAATTTAATGAAATCTGCAAGATTCAAGATGCAATATCAAGTGAATACGAATTATCTAAAGAAGTAAAAGAAAAACAAGAGTTAAGAAGAAGCTTTATGTATCCACTTTTACCAAAGAAAGATAATGGAAAAAAGAAAATTGCATGGGTAATGCCACATCCTGGTAAAGGGTCTGGTGGACATAGAACAATTATTCAAAACGTAAATGCACTAATCAGAGCAGGTTATGAATGTGATATTTTTGTCGAACAAGATGGTGTTTCAACACCTGATATGGTAAAAGAAAAAATAAATAATTGGTATGAACCATGTGATGCAGGAGTGTATGTTGGATTTGATATTCAAAAGGATTATGATTTAATGTTTGCAACAGGATGGCAAACAATAGATTTTGTAAGAAGACTTCCAGCAAAGAAAAAAGCATATTTTATACAAGACTTTGAACCTTGGTTTTTCCCAATGGGAGATCAATATTTAATTACAGAAAATTCATATAGATACGGATTTTTACCAGTTTCAATTGGAAAATGGTTAGCACATAAAATGCAAAGTGAATTTAATACACCAGCAGAATATTTTGATTTTGGTGCAGACTTAAATATTTATAAACCATTAGAAAACATAAAAAAAGAAAATGCAATTTGCTATGTATACCAACCAGAAAAATCAAGAAGATGTGATTATATTGGACTAAAAGCTTTAAAATTAGTAAATAGAGCAAGACCTGATGTAAAAATATATTTATACGGTTCAAGTATAGAAACAAATTTTGATTTTGAATGTGAAAATTTACATATTATACCAATTGAAAAATGTAATGAATTATATAACAAATGTAAAGTAGGTTTATGTTTAAGTGCATCAAATCCATCAAGAATACCATTTGAAATGATGGCTGCAGGACTTCCTGTTGTAGAATTATATAGAGAAAATAATGTATATGACATGCCAGATGAAGGAGTTTTACTTTCAGAGCCTACACCAGAAGCAATTGCAAGTGCAATAATACATTTATTAGATAATAAAGAAGAATCTAATAAAATGTCAGAATTTGGAACAAAATATATGCAAGATTATCCATTGGAAAAAGGGTTTAAACAATTTTTAAAAGCAGTAGAGGATATGTTAGAAACTGATTATAATAAAGTATCAGAAATAGAGAAAAAATACAAAAAACAAGGATTTAAACCAACTGAAGAGATTATAAAAATACAAGAACAAATAACACCAATAAATAATTTTGTACCACCACCAGACAATCATAGCAAATTGTATAAAACTTTAAGAAAATCAAATACTTTAAGAAAATGTGTACATTTAGCAAAAAAAATAATTCATAAATAAAATGAGGTTTAATAAATGAGTGATTTTAAAATAAAAATAAAAAATTTTAAAAATAGTCTAAAAAAAAATGGAGTAAAAACAGAAATTAGGAGATTTAATAATTTTATTAAAT
>CACWHO010000157.1 GCA_902760765.1 uncultured Eubacteriales bacterium
ACAGGTCAAAAACCAGTAATTACAAAGGCTAAAAAAGCTATTGCAGCATTCAAAATTAGAGCAGGTGTAAATATTGGTGTAAAGGCTACATTAAGAAAAGGCAGAATGTATGATTTTGCTTACAAATTGTTTAATGTTGCATTACCAAGAGTTAGAGATTTTAGAGGTGTTTCAGCAGATTCTTTTGATGGTAGAGGAAACTATTCAATGGGTGTTAAGGAACAATTAATTTTCCCAGAGATTGAATATGATAAAATCGATAAAGTTAGAGGAATGGATATAGTTTTTGTTACAACAGCAAAAACTGATGAAGAGGCAAAGGAGCTATTAACTCTTCTAGGAATGCCTTTTAAAAATAGTAAATAAGGAGGAATAAAAAGAGTATGGCTAAAAAGTCTTTAAAAGTTAAGCAACAAAAAACACAAAAATATAAGACTAGAGAATATAATAGATGTAAAATTTGTGGAAGACCACATGCTTATATCAGAAAATATGGTGTATGCCGTGAATGCTTTAGAGAATTAGCTCATAAGGGAGAAATTCCTGGAGTAAAGAAAGCTTCTTGGTAATAATCTAATAAATAATATTGAAAAGGAGGATAAAATGAATACAACAGATCCAATTGCAGATATGTTAACAAGAATTAGAAATGCTAACACATCTAAGCATACAGAAGTTGATATTCCTGCTTCAAATATGAAGAAAGCTATTGCTCAAATCTTAGTTGATGAAGGTTATATCAAATCATTTGAAGAAGTAGATTATTTCTGGATTAAAGAGAATTTCAAAACCAGGACTTCGTATATATGTAAACAAGGAAGATGTTCCACAAGTAATTAATGGATTAGGAATTGCGTTAATTTCAACATCAAAAGGAATTATGACAGATAAAGAAGCTAGAAAACAAGGTGTTGGAGGAGAAGTACTAGCATATATTTGGTAATTCTGGAATGCAATTATTTATTAATTAAGAAATTAATAGGAATGCAAATTGTTTATTAATTAAGAAATTAATAGAAATGCAAATTATTTAATAATAGTTAATTATAAATGAATGCATAAATTATTAAAAATAAAGCTTAGAATTTAATGAAAGGAGAAAAAGATGTCAAGAATAGGCAAGAAACCTATAATAATACCAGAAGGCGTTACAGTAAATATTGATGGAAATCATATTGTAGTTAAAGGACCAAAAGGAACTCTTGAAAAAGATATAAATCCAAAAGTATCTGTAAAAATCGATGGAAATAAAATCGAAGTTTCAGTTGAAAATGAACTAGACGGGAATTTACATGGATTAACAAGAACATTAATTAACAATATGGTTGAAGGATGTGAAAAAGAATTTACAAGAACACTTCAAATTAATGGTGTTGGTTATAGAGCACAAAAACAAGGAAACAATTTAGTAATGAATTTAGGGTATTCTCATCAAGTTATTATGGAAGCACCTAATGGAATCACATATGATTTACCAGATGCAAACACAATAATTGTAAGAGGTATCGATAAAGAATTAGTTGGTCAAACAGCTGCTGTTATTAGAACAAAGAGACCACCTGAAGTATATAAAGGAAAAGGAATTAAATATGCAGAAGAGCATATTAGACGTAAGGAAGGTAAAACTGGTAAGAAATAATAGGCTGATTTAAAACAAGAAAGTTATATTATTATGTAAATATTATTGTTTTACAAATGTGATAATATAATGTTCTAAACTATAGAAAGGAGAATTAGTATGATTTCAAAGACTAATAGAAAAGCTGAAAGAATCAGAAGACATGCAAGAGTTCGTAATAAGATTTCTGGAACTGCTGAATGCCCAAGACTTTGCGTTTTTAGAAGTAATACTGGAGTTTATGCTCAAATAATAGATGATGTTAAAGGTGTAACTTTAGTTTCTGCTTCTACATTAGATAAAGATGTAAAAAATAAACACGCAAACAAAGAAGCAGCTAGAGAAGTTGGAACACTTATAGCTAAAAGAGCATCAGAAAAGAAAATTTCTAATGTTGTATTTGATAGAGGCGGATATATTTATCACGGAGTTATTAAAGAATTAGCTGATGCTGCTAGAGAAGGCGGTTTAAAATTTTAAAAAAGGAGGGAAAACAAAGTGCAAGATAAACGCAATAATAAAGAGCAAGATGACGGCTTAAATGAGAAAGTTGTT
>CACWHO010000158.1 GCA_902760765.1 uncultured Eubacteriales bacterium
TTAAAACTTGATAGAATAACAAGGAGTATTTATGACTGGGAAAATATAATGACTTTTTTAGACAATAATGATGCCTTTATTGATTGTGCAAATGATGAAATAAATACAACAAATGCAAATGGAAAGATGATTTCAAGACTTTTAATGAGTGTTAGTCAGAATGAAATTGAAAGGACAAGTGAAAGAACTAAAGTGGGTTTAGCAGGAGCAATAAAAAATGGACATATTCCAAGTGTTGCTCCATTAGGATATAAACATAAGGATAAAAAACTTGTAATAGATTATGAAACAAAAGATGTTGTAGTTAGGATATTCCAATTATATTATGATGGCTACTCTTATAAAAAAATTAGTAATATATTAAATGACGAAAAAATATTAGGAAAAACAAATTGGCGTGACTCAACAATTGTAGGAATAATTGAAAATGAAATTTATAAAGGAGACTATGTACATTGTAAAAAAACAAAGCATCCAACATATTATGAAAATGTTGTTGAGCCCATAATTTCAAAAGAATTATGGGAAGAATGTCAAGTACAACAAAAGAAAAATTCTAGAAGTTACAAGCGTACATTAACATATCTTTATTTACAAAAATTAAGATGCCCTAAATGTGGAAGAATATTAGGTGGAAAAGCAACTACAAAGAAAAATGGAAATGTTTATTATTACTACTATTGCAATGATTGTAAAATTAATCTTAAAGAAAATGTTATAAATGAATTCTTTGACCAATTTGTAAATGAGTTAGTAGAATATGATTCAGTTGTAAACCAATTCTTTTTGCCAATGATTAAGCAAAAATTTGATGAACCAAAAGAAGAGCTAGAAAAAGAAATTGATAATCAGAAAAACAAATTGGAAAGAATACGAAAAGCCTATGTAAATGGTGCATTTGAATTAGAGGAATATAATCAGGAAAAGAAAAATTGCAGACAACTAATGAGACAGAAGAAATCAATTTTACACCAAGAGATATTCTTTTAAAAAGAGATATTGACTACATAAATAAACTTAAACTTGAAGATGAATATAAAAGAAGAACAAAAACTTGGAAAGATTACACTAGGGCTGAAAAAGCAGATTTAATAATGAGATTTGTAGATAATATTGAACTTGCAATTATTGGTCAAGTAGTTGTAGTAAAACAAGTAAATTTTAGAGAATCAATGTGCAAGCCATTTCAAGATTTATATGACAATGGTTACATAGATATTCATAAGCCAACAATATTTGGAAATGTAGTTGGAAGTCTAAGATTTAGTAATTATTTGAATCCAGAAGAAGTAAGTGAAGTAATATTGAGGTTGCAAAACTATTATGATGTAGGTTATACAGAAGCAACATATTATGTTGAAGATCAAGTATTTTATTTTAATTTTGTACAAGATAATAGTGCAATAGTTAGAGTATTTCCACTTGAAGATTATTATAAACTTGATCCAGATAATAAGATGAAAACATATCAATTTGGAATAATTTATATTAGAGAAGAAGATAAATTTCAAATAGAAAATATTGATGCTGCTTTTGATTATATACCAGATGAAAGTAGTGTAGGCTTAATTTACCCAAAGAATTGTGGCACAGTAAAACTTGGAGTAAAGCCTGTTAAATTTGCCGATAAATAGCCCTCTTTTTAGCATGCTTTTGTGTTCATATTTTTCACAGATAAATTTTTTAAAACACGATTATTTAACTAATTACTATAATATAATACAAAAATTCACTGCTCAAAATATGAACAAGCCTCGCCAGCAAAAAATTCAAACTTTGCTACTTTTTTAAAAGGCGAGGCAAAGATGAATTTTGCTTTGACAAAATTCATAACCCCCTATGAGTTTTGACATAATATCAAAACTCGGGGGCTCTGCCACGTCAAAGCAAATTACACTCATAACAATTTTATATAAATATAAAATTGTATATTCGTTACATTGCTTTTCCTTATTCCCTAAAAAGTTCGAATAAATTCTCACTTTTTGGGAGCCCTCAATTTTGTTATTTGAAATTGATATAAGTGTAAATCTAAAATAAATTTTAGATTTATCTAAATAGCAGTTGCAAAAGAAGAATTATTTAGGCTAATCAAAGGAGGTGTAAAATATGCAAGAAGAGTTAGCATATTCAATTCATTTAGGCAGTGATAAAAACAAGACTAATAAAGCAAAAGAAGTTGCAAAAAATAATCCGTCAGGTACTACCTCATTTAGCAACAATGGAATTCAAAATGCACAACAGCTATCAAAAGTAAATAAGCATAATTTAAGAGATTATGAGAATAACAATGAAGACATTTTTATATTAAAAGGAACTGACAATTTGTATCAAGATGTTAAACAGATTTATTTGCAAGAGTTTGAAGAGTCCAGAATTGAATATAATAATAAGCAAACCAGAGAAGATAGAAAAATAAACGATTATTTTAAACATATTTCAGATAGTAGCTTATGGGACTTGGCTTGTGAAATTGTAATTGAACTTGGAGATATGGAATATTGGCAAGATAAAGACAAAAATTATAGAATGAAAATGGTTGATGTCTATAACGAGCAAGTAAAAGATTTAGAAAAAATTGTTCCAGAGTTTAGAATAGCAAATGCAGTAATACATTTTGATGAAACATCTCCACATCTCCATATTGTTGGCGTACCAGTAACAGATAATAATAAACGAGGAATGAAAAAGCAAGTGGCAAAATCAAAAATATTTACAAAAGATTCATTAAAAAATCTACAAGATAAAATGAGAATCTGTTGTATAAAGTCTTACAATAAGTTTTATGAGAAAAACGATAAATTGAAGCATAAGCAAAAAGGCAGAAACATTGATGTTAATGTAAAAGATATGAAAAACTATAAAGAATTTAAAAATCAATATAGTCAAAATAGGAAAAAGTTTGAAAGGACTACTGAAAACATTGATAATATTGATAATTCATCAAAAAATATTGATTTCTTATTAGATAATTTAAAACCAACTAGACTAAATAAAACAAACAAAATTATTACAGATGATGAAATCAAACAAATAAAAGAATATATGAAAGATGTTTCTAAAACCACAAAATCAGTCAGAAATATAAATGGATTGAATAAATTCATTGATGATTTTGAAGACAAGTATAGTGAAATGCAATCTGATAATCGTTCACTTGAATATCAAGTAGAATTAAGAGATAATGAAATATACAGGCTAAAAAAGGAGAATTCAAGTAAAGACAAACAAATTGAAAATTTAAAATATAATTTAGAAATTATCAAAGGACAATTATATAGATTTAAGAATTTTTGGAAAAGTATTATGTCCCACTTTCACAATAGAATATGCTATGATAATGATGAAAATTACAAAATTGTT
>CACWHO010000159.1 GCA_902760765.1 uncultured Eubacteriales bacterium
GAAATTCAAAAATCAAGAGGATATTCAACAAGAAAAAGTCTTACAAATTCTAAAATTGAAAAGGCTATTAAGGCAATTAGAGAAGTAAATAAAGAAGTTATTATAATGATTGATAATTGTTATGGCGAGTTTGTTGAAGAAAAAGAACCAATAGAAATTGGAGCAGATATTGCAGTTGGTTCTTTAATGAAAAATTTAGGAGCAGGAATTGCAACATCTGGTGCATATATTGTAGGAAGAAAAGACTTAATTGAATTATGTGCTGAAAGGCTTACAGCACCAGGAATTGGCAAAGAAATAGGGCCATCACTTGGGCAAAATACTGCATTATTAAAAGGCTTATTCTTTGCACCACAAGTAGTTGCTGGAACAATGAAATCAATGATATTTGCAAGCAGAATATTAGAAAAGTTAGGATATGATGTTGACCCTAAATTTGATGAATTAAGAGGAGATATTGTTCAAACAATCAAATTAGGAACAGCAGAAAATTTAATAAAATTTTGTCAAGGAATTCAAAAGGGTTCACCAATAGATTCAAATGTAATTCCAGAACCATCAGATATGGGCGGTTATGAAGATAAAGTAATAATGGCAGCAGGAACATTTACAGAAGGCTCAACAATAGAACTTTCTTGTGATGGACCAGTAAGAGCACCATATATTGCATATATGCAGGGTGGACTTACATATAGTTATGGAAAACTAGGAATTTTAAAAGCAATTCAAGAAATGGAAAAATAGATTATTTATATTGTAATATTTAAGGGGACTAAACTTGAAATGAAAGTAATAGTAATAGGTGGGGGACCTGCCGGAATGATGTCAGCAATAACTGCATCACAAAACGGAAACGAAGTAATTTTATTAGAAAAAATGGAAAGACTTGGAAGAAAACTCCTAATAACTGGAAAAGGAAGGTGTAATATAACATCAAGCTTACCAATACAAGAGTTTATTCAAAATATACCTGGAAATGGACAATTTTTATATAGTGCATTTAATAATTACACAAATACAGACATTATAAATTTTTTAAAAAGTGAAGGACTAGAAGTAAAGGAAGAAAGAGGAAAAAGAATATTCCCTATAACAGATAAATCACTTGATGTTTTAAAATGCTTTGAAAAAAAGCTAAAAGCATTAAATGTAAAAATTGAATATAATGCAGAAGTTGTATCAATAAAAAAAGATTTAGACAGATTTGAAGTAGAGTTAAAAAATGGTACTATATTAAATAGCAATAAAGTAATAATTGCAACAGGGGGAAAAAGTTACCCATTAACAGGCTCAACAGGAGATGGATATAAACTAGCAAAACAATTAGGACACACTGTAACACAAATAAAACCATCACTTGTACCATTTGAGGCTTATGATAAAAAAACATGTAAAGAATTACAAGGATTATCTTTAAAAAATGTTGGAATTGAATTTAAAGATATAGAAAAAAATAAGGTAATTTATGAAGACTTTGGAGAAATGTTATTTACACATTTTGGTGTATCTGGTCCAACAATAAAAAATATTGATGAATTACTTAAAAACAAAAAAATAATATTAAAAATAGATTTTAAACCAGCATTATCTGAAGAAAAATTAGATAAAAGAATTTTAAGAGATTTTGATGAAGAAAAAAATAAAGAGCTAAAACATAGTTTAGATAAATTA
This sequence comes from uncultured Eubacteriales bacterium, assembly GCA_902760765.1. Taxonomy (GTDB): domain Bacteria; phylum Bacillota; class Clostridia; order TANB77; family CAG-508; genus CAG-269. The sequence goes on from CACWHO010000159.1 coordinate 1,672, forward strand.
TTGCCTAAAAAATTAATACCAGTAATAATTGAAAAAAGTGAAATAAACCCAGAAAAGAGAGTTAATGAAATAACTAAACAAGAAAGAAAAATTCTTGTAAATTTATTAAAAAATTTTGAATTAGAAATAAGTAAGTTTAGACCAATTGAAGAAGCAATAATTACAAGTGGTGGAAGATATTAAAGAAATAAACCCTAAAACCATGGAATCTAAAATTGTTCCAGGCTTATATTTTGCAGGAGAAATTATAGATGTAGATGGTTACACAGGTGGATTTAACTTGCAAATTGCGTATTCAACTGGATTTACCGCAGGACAAAATTAGAATATTAAAACTAAAAATATTTATTAGAAAATTACTTTATTCCATCATAAATAATGATAGATAAGGAAGTTATATGAAAAATTTTATATCAATTAAAGAAAATGTAGAAAGTGAAATAACTGTAAAAAAATCAAAATTTATATGCAATTT
>CACWHO010000160.1:0-668 GCA_902760765.1 uncultured Eubacteriales bacterium
TTTTTTATTTCTTTCTTTTATGTGGTCTTCATCTACTTGAATGTAAATGTATTTTGCCTTGATTTTATCTTCTTCTTTTCGTTCTTCAATTTCCATATTCCACTCGTTTTTTCTTACATTTCTCATTACTGTTGTTGCACTTATTTCAAGTCCTGGTACTACCATTTTCCCTGATTTGTTATATGATTGGTCATTTGCTCTTTCGATTACTTCTGATTTTACTTTTTTATCTATTCTTTCACCTTTGTCTATTCCAAGTACTGCATCTGTTAAATAAACATATTCTCCTGTTTCTTTATCTTGATAATATCTTCTTTCAAATTTGGCTTTTCCATTTTTTGTTATTAAACTTTTTTCTTGAAATTGGTTTTTCCATTTTTTGTTATTAAACTTTTTTCTTGAAATCTTACTGGCTCATATTGTTTTTTCTTTTTATTATCTTCAAATATTATTTCATCTAATTGTTTGGCTATTTCTGAAAATAATTCTTTTCCTAAAATATCTGTAAATTCTTTTATCGCAACTGTTAATGAACTTACATCTTCTCCTGATAATACTTTTTTTAATCCTTCTTTTAAAATTTTGTTGTTTTTTTCATAAATCTTTTGTATAATTGAATACATAAGAGATACCTCCTTGAATATTATTTTTTCGTTAAAAATATTCTA
>CACWHO010000160.1:698-3189 GCA_902760765.1 uncultured Eubacteriales bacterium
AAAAGTTTATACTAACTTTATTAAATCATTTATATTACATTTTTATCATTTTACATTTTCCAAATATATGGTATAATACAAACCAAGGAGATAAAATATATGAAGAATTTTTTTATTATACTAGCAATGAAAATTTTAAATATAGGGCTAAAAATAGCACGCAAAAATGGTGGTAATTTTTTAGGGAAAATAGCTTATGATTGGAATCCAGAAATATTCAAATATTTTAAAGTAGATTGCCCTGTAATTGCTGTTACAGCAACAAATGGTAAAACTATGACAAATAATGCAATTGGATATACATTAAAACAATCTGGGAAAAAAGTTGTAAGTAATATTGAAGGAAATAATATGGAAACTGGTATACTTTCTACAATTCTTAAAAACTGTACTTTAACAGGCAAAATCAAAGCAGATTATTTATGTTTTGAAGTTGATGAGGGTTACGTTCCTGTTGTTTTTAAGGATTTTAGATTAGATACATTAGTTATTTTAGATTTTTTTCGAGACCAATTAGATAGAAATGGTGAGGTTGAATCACTTATTTTAAAAATAAATGATTTCCTAAAAACATATAATGGAAATTTAATTTTAAATAATGATGACCCAAATGTTTCAAGGCTTGGACATGCAAATCCTGATAATAATAATGTTTATTATTTTAGTGTTGAAAGATACAAATATGCAACAGATACAGAAAAAGAAGCTGGTGAAGGCAAATTTTGTCCATTTTGTAAAACAAAACTTGAATATGAATATTATCAATACTCACATATTGGAAAATTCAAATGTCCAAACTGTAACTTCGGAGATAATCCAATATTTAAAAAAGCAACAAATATTGATTTACAAAATAGAAAATTTGAAATTGATGGAAATGAATTAAAAATAAAGGGAAACAGCATCTATCTTATTTATAATTTTACAGCTATTTATTCTGTATGTTCATTATATAATATTGAAATTGAAGATATTAAAAAAGCTTTTTCTACTTTCAGTTTAAATAATGGTAGACTTGAAGAAGTAAAAATAAATAACACACCAACAATAATAAATTTAGCAAAAAATCCTACTGGTGCAAATGTAAGTTTAAGAATTTTAAATGAGGATGATGAACAAAAAGAATTGCTTTTTGTTTTAAATGATAACATTGCAGATGGCCACGATGTTTCTTGGATTTGGGACATTAACTTTAATAATTTAAATAATGTTTCAAGAATTGTAACATCTGGAACAAGAGCATATGATATTGCAATTAGAATTAAAGTAAGTGGCTTTCCTGCTGAAAAAATTGAGCCTTATTTAAATCTTGATGAAGCTGTAAAAGCTTTTTATAAAACAAAAGTAAAAAAATATGTAATTGCAAATTATACTTCATTGCAACCTACAAGGCATGCACTATTTAGTTATAAGGAAGGAACGAAAAAATGAAAGAAATAAAAATTTTATATCTATACCCTGATATGTTAGAATTATATGGAGATTATGGAAATATACAAATATTTATTGAAATATAGAATAGAATCTCGTGGATATAAAGCAATAATTGACAGATATTCAATTGGTGACCCTATACCAAATTTTAATGAATATGACATAGTATTTGCTGGTGGTGGCGCTGATAATGAACAAAGTATTTTATCAAAAGATTTAATACAATATAAAGAAAATGTTAAAGAAGCTATAAATAATGGTGTATTTTTTCTTTTAATATGTGGTGCATATCAATTATTTGGAAAATATTATAAAGGTGTTGATGGAGATATTATAAATGGTCTTGGAACTTTTGATTATTATACAGTTGCAAATCCTAATAGGAAAAATAGATGCATTGGAAATATTGTAATAGATGCAAATTTAAATGGTTTGAAAACAAAAGTAATTGGTTTTGAAAATCACGGTGGACAAACATTTGATATATCAAATTCTTTTGGAAAAGTATTACTTGGAAATGGAAATAAATTTGGAGATACTGAAGAGGGATATTTCCAAAACAATGTAATTGCAACATATTTACATGGTCCTCTACTTTCAAAAAACCCAGATGTTGCTGATTATATTATTAAGTATTGTTTAGATAGAAAATATAATGAAGATATTGAACTTAAACCTTTAAATGATGAGTTTGAAAATCTTTGTAGAAAACAATTATTATCAAATTTTATTAATAAATTTTGATAAATTTATTGATTAATATAAATATATATGTTATACTACTAAACATAGGAAATGAGAATAAATTTTGTGCAAATAAAAATAAACACACATCTGTAACTTGTAGGTTTGATGTGTGTTTTTCATATTAAATCGGCAACCACTTTGTGGTTTCTTCATTTCCTATTTTTATTATACTATCACTTAAAATAAATTGCAAGTATTTTTGCTAATTTTTCAATTTTTGATTCTACTTCTTCCCCAGTTTTCATATTTTTAATCTTCACAATTCCAGAGTTTATTTCATCTTCTCCAATAACAATTACATAAGGAATTT
>CACWHO010000161.1:0-363 GCA_902760765.1 uncultured Eubacteriales bacterium
GATTGTTGCTTTGCAATTTGCAAGAACTAATCTCATTTCTCCAGAAGGTAATCTTAAATGAGCATATTTTCCTTCCTTAGCCATTAATTGTGCTGATTGCCCAGCAACTCTAACAAGTTTAGCTCCTTGTTCTGGATTGATTTCAATATTGTGTACTAATGTACCAACTGGAATGTTTTCAAGCTTCATGCAATTTCCTGGTTTAATATCAGCTTTATCAGATGAAATAACCTTCTCACCAACTTTTAATCCTTTTGGTGCTAATATGTAGCTTAATGTTCCATCTTCATATTTTATTAAAGCAATATTTGCTGATCTATTTGGATCATATTCAATTCCTATAACTTCAGCATACATATCAAC
>CACWHO010000161.1:374-2149 GCA_902760765.1 uncultured Eubacteriales bacterium
TGTTTTCTTTGTAATTTCAGAAAAATCTGATACTGTCATATTTCTTAAAGATGGAGTAATAGGTCTAAATTTCTTTGTTCCCATTTCAAATCTCCTTTTCTATTTATGATGTGGTATTTTTCCTGCACCACTTGCAGATATTCTTTATTATCCGAGTAATTTCTCGCTAGTTAACTCCATAATTAATCAAAAATTATGAATTATTAATCATGAATTATAAATTATAATTATAAATTATTCATGAATTAGTTAATTAAAGACTAACTTTACAATTAATTAATTCCTTCAATTGAGTCATTGTATTTTTTAGAAACCTTAACTTCTTTTCCGCCTTTTCCGATATATTTTTGGTCTGCAGGATTTGTATCTATTGTAACAATAGCTTTTTTCCAATCAGAAGTTTTTCCAACGTTTCTTCCAACTCTCTTTTCTTTACCTTTAAATAACTTTTCGCAAGCTCTTTTAATGTCAATTTTTGTAGCTTTTTTGTTTACCTTAAAGGTATACTTTCCATTTTGAACTTCATCATTACTTTTTTCAGTAACAATTGGTTTTATAATTACTTCTTCTGGTAACATTATGCGTACACCTCCTCTATTTTCTTAACTGAATCAACAGTTAAAACTAGGTTATCATATTTTACTAAATCATAAGTGTTCATTGTATCAACTATTGAAACTTTAACACCTTTGATATTTCTAGCAGATTTTTGAACATTTACATCATTTCCAGGTAATACAAATAATGTTTTTCCTGTTAATTTTAAATTGTTCATAATTTTTGCCATTTCAGCTGTTTTTATTTCTTTTAATTCAATTTTATCAAGAACTGTTAATTCTTTTTCATTTACTTTTGAACTTAGAACTGATCTAACAGCTAATTGTCTTTCTTTTTTGTTAATTTTAAATCTATATGAACGTGGCTTTGGTCCTAATGCAATACCACCTTTAATCCATTGTGGTGCTCTAATAGATCCTTGTCTTGCACGTCCTGTTCCTTTTTGTCTCCATGGTTTTCTTCCACCACCAGAAACTTCTGATCTTGTTTTAGTATTTTGTGTACCCTGTCTTTGGTTAGCCATGTAATTAACTATAACAGAATGTACAATATTTTCATTTGGTTCAATTCCAAATACATTTTCATTTAATTCAAGTTCTTTTACTTTCTTTCCGTCTACACTTAATACATCTATATTAGGCATTTTCTCTCCTCCTTCCTTAAGCTTTTACACTTGATTTTATTTTTAATATTGATTTTTTAGCTCCAGGAACGCTTCCTTTTACTAAAATAACGTTTTTATCTAAATCAACCTTAACTACTTCAAGATTTTGAACAGTTACTGTTTCTACACCCATATGTCCTGGTAATCTCTTACCTGGTAATACTCTACCTGGTGTAGATGTTGGTCCCATTGAACCTGGTCTTCTATGATACATAGAACCATGTCCCATTGGTCCTCTTGATTGTCCCCAACGTTTGATAACACCTTGGAATCCTTTTCCTTTTGAAGTACCTTGAATATCAACTTTATCACCTACTGCAAATACATCAGCTTTTAGTTCATCTCCAACTTTGATGCCTTCAATAGAATCTAATCTAACTTCTCTTAAATATTTTTTAGGTTGTAATTTGTTTTTCTTAAATTTACCTAATTCAGGTTTTGTTAATTTGCTTTCTTTTACATCTCCAAAACCTAATTGAACAGCTTGGTAACCATCTTGTTCAACTGTTTTTATTTGCATAACAGTACATGGTCCAACTTCAATTGCTGTAAC
>CACWHO010000162.1 GCA_902760765.1 uncultured Eubacteriales bacterium
AAGAAAACAACATTGATCAAAATCAAAAAGAAGAAAATAACGAAAATGATAATGAAGTAAAATTTAGAATTGTATAAAAATATATAAAAAATGTCCATATAATCATAAAATCCATAAATACAGGAAAATTCTGAAAATAGTGAGAAAAGCGACACACGAAAATCGTTTTTAAGGCGTTTTTAAAAATTAGACATATAGTTTTATGTCTGCATTTCAGCTAAAATAGAGCATTACAGAGATTTTTCCATAATTTTAATTTTGAATGAGATTTTCAAAATATGAAATTTAATATTGGTAAAAAGTAGGGAGAAGAGAGAACAAAAAATCTTGTCCTGAATTTGTGATGCAAAAAATTAATAAATTTACAAAAAGTTATACATAATTTTTATAATTGTGTATAACTTTTTGTTTTAAAATGAAATTTGAGAGAATGAAATCATAAAATGATAAAAAATTTTTCATCAAATGAGTCAAAAAATAAAAAACAGATATTTGAATAAAAAAATCGGATATTGTGAAATTAAACAAAAATAGAGGTAAAGCCTTGAGAAGAGAGGGCTATACAGAAATTAAGGCGTCTTCTTCAAGATATATAATTGCGTGAAATCANNNNAGTATTAACCACTATAAATCAATACAAAGTTGCGTAAAATGATTGCATTACCCGAAAAAATTAGTTTATATATAAGATTCTTAAATAAATTTCATAAAAGTTTAAAAAAAATGAATATTTTTTTTATATTTTATTAATACTAAGAATAAATTATTTAATTGCCACATATTATTGACAATTGCCACAATATATGATAAAATGAGGCAATTGAAAGGAGAAATGAGGCAATTGAGAAATTATGATTTAAATAAAGAATGTAAAAAAATATTAAATAATAATATTATAAATCTAATTAGTTCAATCCATGAATATAAAGGTAAGCAAACTCTATATATTGAATCTAAATCTGATGTTCTAACAAATTTATTAGATATTGCTAAAATACAAAGTACTGAAGCTTCTAATAAAATTGAAGGTATATATACTACTGATGAAAGAATAAAAGAAATTGTTAATAACAGAGTAAAACCTAAAAATAGAAACGAAGAAGAAATCGCAGGATATAGAGATGTTTTAACATTAATTCATGAAAATTATGAATATATGGATATTACACCAAACATTATTCTACAAATGCATAAAAATCTTTACAAATATAGTTCAAAAAGTTATGGTGGCCATTTTAAGGATTCAGAAAATGCAATAGAAGAAATAGACGAAAAAGGAAATCGAAGTATTAGATTTAAACCTGTATCTGCATTTGAAACACCAAAAGCAATTGAAGACCTATGTAATTCATATAACTTAGAAATACAAAAAAATGAAATAGATCCGTTAATGTTAATTCCAGTGTTTATATTAGATCTTTTATGTATTCATCCATTTATTGATGGTAATGGTAGAATGAGTAGGTTACTTACATTACTATTGTTATATAAAAGTGGCTATATAGTTGGAAAATATATCTCCATTGAAAAAATTGTAGAAAATACAAAAGAATCTTATTATTCTACATTGGAACAAAGTTCAACTAATTGGTATGAAGAAAAAAATGATTACACATATTTCTCAGAATATTATTTAGGTATAATTCTTAGTGCTTATAAGGATTTTTCAGATAGAGTAGAATATATAACAAATAAGAAGATGAATGCTAAGGATAGGGTAGCAAGTATTATTAAAAACCATATTGGCAAAATAACTAAACAAGAAATTGTAGAAAGGTGCCCAGATATAAGTATAGGAACAATTGAGAGAGTTCTAAAAGAATTATTAGATGCAAATATAATTTTAAAAATATCAGGTGGAAGGTTTACATCATATACTTACAATAATAAAAAATGATAAGTTGTCGCAAAATTTGAGATACCTGAATATGTTATATAAAATAAAAACTGCCTACTAGGAGGCGAAGTGATAAATACCCTAGACAATCGATAAAACAGCCACCCAGTTGGCAAGGAGAAAATACACTGGTGAATAAAATACGGAAAACATAAATGGCGCTTTAAATATGTGGTATGTGGAAATTTGAAAATGAAAAATAAAGATTTATAAAACTCGATTTCCTCCAGAAACTACATTTTAATTGTAGAATAAGGAGGAAATAGGCTATTTTATAATTTAATTGAAATTTAACTCTCACGCATATGTAATGTTACCGAATACGCGTGGAGGGGAAATAAATAAAGAGATAGATTGTAAAGAAATCTATCTTTTTTTGTATGTTTTAAAAATTCAGCTGTTGCAAATTTTGCAACAAGTTAAAAAAACCGTGCAATATCTTATTAAAAAATTTTATTTTGTAATTAATTTAATAAAATATAATTTTAAAAAGTCAGTAATAACAAGCATTTAAGAGAAGAAGAGGGGTAACATTTCAAAGATTACACTTTAAATCATAATAGAAAGTTGCGTGAAATCAAAAT
>CACWHO010000163.1:0-1713 GCA_902760765.1 uncultured Eubacteriales bacterium
CCTTGTAAAAATGGGAAAAATATTACACATGTTATTGCAACTAAAACTATATATTCTATTACTTCTTTTTTATTTAATTTCATTTGTTTAATGTTCCCCCTATTATAAAATTTTTCTAAATGTATAATTATTCTTCTAAAATTTGAATCTTTTTAATAAAAAAACTAAAATCTAACTTTTATTTCTTTTTTTGAATTGGAATCCTTCTGGTAATTCCATATTATCTTTTTTATGCTTTAAATATCTATCTTCTTCTGAAAATACACAACCGCAATATTTTTGCATATACAAGCCAGCTTCAATTGCCTTTTCATGTCCTTCCCAAAATCCAAGCCTGAAATCCCTATAAAGAAAATCTATCCCATATTCTTTGCTTAAATCCTCACATAATTTTTTAATAAAGCTATGCTTTTGGTAAATACTATAAAGTAATGTTGTTGTTACATCTTGTATTTAAATTATTTGCTGTATGTTTACAAAATTCATCTAGTCCATATTCATCTTCAAAAATTGCATTTACATTTACTTTTTGTGAATATTCTTTTAAGCAATCTCTTCTTGCTTCATATTCTTTATAAGGATGAATATTTGGATTATACCAATATAAAGTTGGCTCTATTCCTTCTTTTCTTAATGTATCAATACAATATACACTACATGGTGCACAACAAGTATGCATTAGTAATTTCATTTACTTTCATTCTCCTCTTTTTCTATTTCAACTTTTTCATCTTTAGTTACAAATAGCAACATAAGTGGTAAAGATACAACTACAGGGTATATATATCTTATAATTACACAATTTGCCATATAACATGATGCATAAAATGTGAATAAGAATATTGCAATAACTAATCTGTTTTTCTCTTTTTTATAAATTGAATATAATAAAAATGCAAAAGTACAATAAAAGAAAAATGCTGGCTGTAAGAAAATATATAAAATTGGAATATTCAAATATTCACTGCTTCTATATAGATTAATATATAATTTTCTTAAACCTGGTAATTTACTATCAAATTTTACAGCATAATCTCCTTTTCCTATCTCAAATTCATATATTTCAATTGCACCTGGATGTTTATATGTCATAATTTGTGTAAATGATGTATCATTTATATACCAATATCCTCTTGTTAAATTCAAAATAGCTTCTAATGCAGTTCTTGGATATTTTTTACATAACTCAAATACAAATTTCAAATATCCTTCTCTATCTGTACTTATATTACTGCTAGACATTTTTATTGCTTTATCTGCTATATTGTCTTCATATAATCTTCCTACAATTTCATAATCTCTATAGTAATATTTAATTTTTTCTTTTTCTTCATCAGTTAATTCTTCTGCACAATCTCTAGAAACTTTACCAACTATTTGTGCAAAATATGTTGTTCTAAAGCTTGTTTCATCGCTTGTTTCAGACTCTTTTGCATATATGTAACTATTAATACATTTGTATCCAACTATTACTATTAAAAATAATATCAAAACTTTTAACATCTTTTTTCTTTGTTTTATTAAAACCAAAACAATTATTGGTAATGAAACTTCCAAAGTATAAATTGAATTATTCCTTGAAAGTAACATTAAAATTCCTATAAATATTGCAAAAATATAATTTGTCCAATTAAATTTTTCACTTAATATTTTATACAAATAAATAACATAAATCAAAAATAATCCAGAAAAAATAACATCTTTTGTTGTTGT
>CACWHO010000163.1:1724-2344 GCA_902760765.1 uncultured Eubacteriales bacterium
TCTTCAATAAATTTAACACAACAAGAAAAAGCTAGTGCCATAAATGTCATTTGGAATAATGAAAACAAAAGCATACCAACTGTAGGAGAATTTAAGTTTAATCCAATAACATAAAATGCTGTAAATAATTTTGTTATTAATATTGGATGATGTTCAAGATTATCCAAAAAATAATATCTTAAAACCTGATATCCACCATCATAACTAATATTGCATGGGTAAAATGCAAGTAGTACAGGTAACCAACATAAAAATATAAACAAAAAGTATAATAGACTTTTATTTTTTATAAGCTCATTACTTTTTTCTTGTGTTTTTTCTTTATTATTAGTTTGATTTTTATATTGCTTTATCATTTCTATTAGATTTAAAACTATATAATGTAAAATAATAAATAAAATCCACAAAATTACGATTTTTAAAACATCAATCCAAAATTCTTGTGTACTCTTTGCTGTATAGCCCTTTGTTTGTAAATTTGAGCCCATTACGAATTGTAAGCTTATAAAAAACCAAAAAAATGCAATATATTTAAATTTTCGTTCTTTTATTATTTCTACAATTTTTCCCATTTAATTCTCTCTTTCTAAGTATATATATTTAAAATTTTATTATTTCTC
>CACWHO010000164.1:0-474 GCA_902760765.1 uncultured Eubacteriales bacterium
ATTTCTATTTTTATAATATCAAACACAATAAAATTAACAGTACATGCAAGAAGAAAAGAAATATCAATTATGAAATATGTTGGTGCAACAAATAGCTTTATTAGATGGCCATTTGTTGTAGAAGGTATAATAATAGGAGTTTTAGCAAGTATTATCTCAATTATTATTGTAGGGGTTGCATATGATATAGTTGCACAACAACTAGTAAATGAACCATTTATGAAAACAATAGGATTAAGCTTATTAAGCTTTAATGATATGATATCATCAATAATTTTTGTATACATGTTATTAGGAATAGGAATAGGAGCATTAGGAAGTGTTATTTCTATGAGAAAATATTTAAAAGTATAAAGGAGAAAACATGCGTAAAGCTTTATGTAGTGTTTTGGTCTTACTAATAATTTTTGGAACAACATTTTGCTATGCAGATGATATTGCAGATAATACTACAACAGATTTACAAACAAGAAG
>CACWHO010000164.1:534-2820 GCA_902760765.1 uncultured Eubacteriales bacterium
CCAAAAATATGATAAACAGAAAGAATTATTTAAAAATAGATTAGTTGCAATGTACGAAACAGGAGAAACAAGATATCTAGAAATATTGCTAAAATCTAAAACACTTTCAGATTTTTTATCAAGTTATTTCTTAATTACAGAAATATCTAAATTAGATAATGATGTTTTAACACAATTAGAAGAAAAGAAAGAAAATATAGATAAGCAAAAACAAAAATTGGAAAATGAAAAAACAGAATTAGCAACAATTGTAAACAATCAAACTGTAGAAAAAACAACACTAGAAAACGCAAAAACAATGAGAGAAGTATTTATTTCAAAATTATCTGACCAAGAACAAGAATTGCAAGCTAAAATAGATGAAATAAATAATCAATATGCAGAAGTTAACAGACAAATCTTAGCATTAGCACAAGAATACTCAAGTATAAGTGCAGAATATGTTGGTGGAGTACTAGAATGGCCAGTGCCAGGACATACTTTAATAACATCAAAATTTGCAATGAGAGTACACCCAATTACAAAACAATATAAATTACACACAGGTGTCGACATTGCTGCACCAGTAGGTACAGACTTTATAGCTGCAAATGATGGTATTGTTGTAAAAGCAGAATTAACACCTGCATATGGAAATATGGTAGTTATTGACCATGGTGGTGGAATCTCTACATTATATGCACATGGTTCACAAATAATGGTAGAAGTTGGGCAAAAAGTAAAAAGAGGAGATGTTGTTATAAAAGTTGGAATGACTGGATATACAACAGGACCACATGCACATTTTGAAGTTAGAAAAAACGGAGTTCCTGTAAACCCATTACCATATATAACAACTGGATTAATACCAGGAGAAGAAAATAACACAAACACAGTTAATGAAAATGATAGTAATACAAATACTATTGCAACAGACTAAGAAACATTATTTTGGAGGAATATATGAAAACTATATGTAAAAAAATAATTGCATTAATGTTAGTAGCAATTTTAATTAGTTTTAATTTTTCTTTTGCTGTAACACAATCGGAGATAAATGAACAAAAAAATAAACAAACACAACTAAATAATCAAATAAATGATGCAGAAGAGAAGAAAAAAGAAGTTGAACAAGAAAAATCAGAAACACTAAAAGAAGTAGAAAGCCTAAATTCACAAATTGATGGATATGAATCACAAATTGATGAATTAGATTCGCAAATTGCAACTGCAAATGCTCAAATAAAAGAATCAGAAGAAAAAATAAAACAAAATGAAGCAGAACAAGCAAAACAAGAAGAATTACTTAAACAAAGACTTGTTTATGTATATGAATCTGGTGAAACATCATATTTAGACTTTTTGTTATCTTCAGATAATTTAATGGATTTTATTTCAAATTATTTTCTAGTTTCTGAAGTAACACAAATGGATAAAGGACTTTTAGACAACGGACTTTTAGACAACCTAGCAAAACAAAAACAAGAAATAGAAGATTCAAAAAAACAAATAGAAGAGAGCAAACAAACATTAACAACTGCAAAGGCAAGTAAAGAAAGTGTTTCAAGCCAATTAAAAACTGCAAAATCTGAAAAAGATTCAAAAGTTGCAAATTTAACTGAACAAGAAAAAGCAATACAGAAAGAGATTGATGAAATAAAAGACTATGAAAAAAGCGTAAGCTATAAGCTTGATGCTATGGAAAAAGCATGGAAAGAACAAAATACACCCAAAAATAATACAAACACCACAAATGGTGGCAATAGTACATATACAAATGGTGGAACAAGCACATATGGATTTGGATATCCTGTTGCTAATCATAATACATCAAATGAATATGGAGTTAAAAAATCATATTATCATGCACCAATAGGACATACTGGATTGGACTTTACTGTTGGAGAAGGAACACCAGTTTATGCTATTGGTGATGGTATAGCTACTTTAAATTATGACCCACCAAGTGGATGGGGAAAAAACATTTTAATTTTACATAAGGTAAACGGAAATAAAATATATAGTTTTTATGCACATCTTAATAGTATATGTGTAGCTGAAAATAGTTGGGTTACGAAAGGAACACTTATTGGATATTCTGGAAATACAGGTTCGTTTTCACAAGGTGCTCATTTACATTTTGAAATTAGAACTCCAAACCCATCATGGTATAGCAATTGCCAAAATCCAAGAAATTATTTACCATAAATTAAAATTCATATCTATAAAATAAATACATAAATATTAGTATTAAAGTTTGAAAAGTAATATAAAAATTATTTTTCAAACTTAAACTTTTAAAAGAAG
>CACWHO010000165.1 GCA_902760765.1 uncultured Eubacteriales bacterium
CCTTCCCTTAGAATTTTTATAGTGTCAGATGTACAGTCAACGATAGTACTTCCTTTTCCAAAAGATACTGTACCTTCCATCATCCCTCCTAATGTTGGACATGCTTTTTCTATTTCATCTAAGGATGTACATGTAGGCTCTCCGCTTTGATTAGCACTACTCATAAATATTGGACTACCAGTTTTTCTTATTAATTCTTCTAATGGCTTTGAAGTTGCCATTCTAATTGCAATTGTATCTCCACCATTATTTACATATTCGGGAAGATCTGGTTGCTTTGGTAGAACTAATGTAATAGGACCTGGCATAAACTTATGAATTAAGCATTCTGCTTTATCATTTACTATTGCAATACTTTTTATTTGTTCTTCATCTGCACACATTACAGGGAATAACTTGTCGTGAGGACGATTTTTAGTTTTTACTAGATTGTTATGTGCCTCCTTTGAAGCTATTCTCGCACATACTCCAAATACTGTATCAGTTGGTACGCTAATTACTCCATCATTCTTTAGTATTTCAGCTAATTCACTTGTTTCATTTTGATTATATCTTTTCATTTTTATCACTCCTTTGACAGAAATTATACCCCATAATTAACTATATTTCAACATATATTTGTTATACATATAGACAAAAATATAAAAATCTTATATACTATTGTAAAACAAGACATATGAGACAAGATTTTAGGTAATATATTAAAAGAAGGTAGGAAAAATTTATGAAATCTTTAGAAAGCTATAATGCAGGTGAATACATAAATATGGGAGATTATAAATCATTTATTCCATCAAAAATAGACGAAGATTGGAGCTGGAATGATAGTGAACTAAATAAATTAGTATCTGATGCTAATTTGCAATTAGGAAAACTTGATGGTTATGCTCAACAAATTCCAAATGTTGATTTATATATTAAAATGCATGTAAAGGTTGAAGCTAATAAATCAAGTAGGATTGAGGGGACAAGAACTACTTTAGATGAAGACTTATTATCAAAAGATGATATTGATCCAGAAAAAAGAGATGACTGGCAGGAAGTACAGAATTATGTTGATGCAATGAATTATGGAATTGAAAGAATAAATGAAATTCCAATAAGTACAAGATTAATAAAAGAAATTCATTCAATACTTATGAAAAATGTAAGAGGAAAAGACAAAAATCCAGGAGAATACAGAACGTCACAAAATTGGATAGGAGGTTCAAGACCAGGAAATGCAGTTTATGTTCCACCAATTGCAAGTGAAATAAATAATTGCTTAAATGATTTAGAAAAGTTCATAAATAATGATAAAATAAATACACCAGATTTGGTTAAAATAGCAATGATTCATTATCAATTTGAAAGTATACATCCATTCTTAGACGGAAACGGAAGAACTGGTAGAATCATTATTCCACTATACTTGTTGAATAAAGGAATTATTACAACTCCTTGCTTTTATATTTCAAATTATATTGAGGAAAATAAAAATGCATACTATGACTTTTTAAGCAGGGTAAGAACAAATAATGACATGATTTCATGGATTAAATTCTTTTTGGAAGCTACAATAGAAACAGCAAAAACAGCACGTGTAAAATTTCAAAATATATTACAATTTACGAAAGAAGTAGATCAAATATTGCCTACATTATCAGTAAAATATGAAAATGCGAAAAAAGTAATAGATTTTTTGTATATTCAACCAAAGGCAAGTAGAATTGAAATTATAGAGAAAACTAAAATTCCTGATTCTACAGTTAATGGAATAATAAATGAATTAATGAGAGTTAATTTGATTAATGAAATAACAGGATTTTCAAGAAATAAAGTTTATCAATTTACAAAATATATAGAGTTATTTTAATTTTATAAACTCAAAAAACAATAAAATCTGTTTTATAAAATTTTATAGAACGAAAAATAAACAAAATTCGTTCTATAAAAAATTATAAAACGAAAAAAAATAAAAATTCGTTTTATAAAAATATTAATCTGGAATTGAGATATGAAGATTTATAACTTTAATATAT
>CACWHO010000166.1 GCA_902760765.1 uncultured Eubacteriales bacterium
AGTTGTAATAAGCAATAATAAAGTTGCAGCAGCAGCTTGCGTTTTACCACTTGCAGATGATACTGATATTGCAAGAGAATTGGGAACAAGACATAGAGCCGCAATTGGTATTTCAAAAGAATCTGATAGTATAGTTGTTGTTGTATCTGAAGAAACAGGTAAAATATCTGTTGCAAAAGATGGAACACTTATTGCAGATGTTAGAGAAGATGTTTTAAAGAAAATTTTAATTAGTAATATTGTAACAAAAAGATTTACACAAGCCAAAACTAAAAAGAATACGAAATTTCTAAAATTTAAAAATAAAATTAAGGGATATTTTAAACATGAGAAACATAAAAAAACTGACGATTGATTTTAAAATTATTATATAAAGCTGTAACATCGTATTTAAAAATATAATATTATAGATTATTCATTTTAACGTGAATAATCTATTTTTATAGAATGTATATAAATAAGAAAATTTGAAAAAATATAAAAAAAAATATTGACAATACGCATAATACGTATTATAATATAATTATCGAAAGGAGGAAAGTCATGAATTTCCGACAAGTAGTATTGTATAGGAGCTTCAAAAAGTTCTCATTTTCAATACAAGCATTCAGCTAAACCTCGGTAAGGTAACAATACCTAAACATAAGGGTGATTTAGATATAAAAACTCTCAATAGTATACTTAAACAAGCAGGGTTGAAATAAAACCCTTGCTTGAAATATTTGGGGAGGTATAATCATGAAAGTTATTTATCCTGTTTGTATTTTTCAAACAAAAGATGAGTATATGGCTTTTGTTCCAGACTTAAATACAAATAATACTTATGGTAAAACACTAGAAGAGGCTTTATATATGGCGCAAGATTTAATTGCAACATATATATTAGAGGATCTAGAAGATGTAAAAAGAAATGAAATACCAAAACAAAGCAAAATAGAAGATATTGATATAAAAGAAGTTCAAAAATACTGGGAATTGGAAGATAAAGATATAATAAGTTCATTTAAAACTTTAGTAGTAGTTGATTTAGATGAATTTGCACAAAAATGGAGTAATAAATCTATTAGAAAAAATTTGACTATTCCACAATGGTTAAATACAAAAGCAGAAGCATTAAATATAAATTTTTCACAAGTTTTGCAAGAAGCATTAATGAAAAAAATATATAAAGAGTAATAAAAATAGAGCTTGATTTCAAGTTCTATTTTTAAAATCTATTATTTAAATAATTATAAAATATGTATAATAAAAACTAGAAAAGTGATTGGAGAGTAAGTATGAGAAACATAAAACTGACGATTGAGTATGATGGAAAAGAGTTTAATGGTTGGCAACGCCAGCCTAATAAATTGAATATTCAAGGCAATATTGAACAAGCAATAAAAAATGTTACTGGAGAAGAAGTGGATTTAACCGCGTCAGGAAGAACAGATGCAGGAGTTCACGCTTATGGACAAGTTGCAAACTTTAAAACAAATTCAAATATTCCAATTGAAAAAATACCAATTGCATTAAATACTAACTTAAAGAAATCAATAAGAATAATATCAGCAGAAGAAGTTGATGAAAGATTCCATAGTAGATTAACATGTAAAAGAAAAACATATAGATATGTTATAAATAATTCTGAATTTGCTTCTGCCATATATAGAAATTTGGAAACACATATTCCACAAAAACTTAATGTAGAAAAAATGAAAGAGGCAGTTAAATATTTTGAAGGAGAACACGATTTTAAAGCATTTAAAGCTAGTGGAACAAGCAGTAAAAGTAGTGTTAGAACAATTTATAAAGCGGAAGTATATGAAATGCCAAATAATAGAATTTATATAGAATGGCTTTTTGTATAATATGGTTAGAATAATTGCAGGAACATTAGTTGATGTTGGACTTGGAAAGATTGAACCTCAAGAAATAAAAAAAATTATAGATTCAAAAGATAGAAAACGTGCAGGAAAAACATTACCACCAAATGGATTATATTTATTGAAGGTGGAGTATAATTAAAAAACAGTTAGTCATACTTACAATTTTCACTATACTTTTAATTTATAAATTTAAGCTATTACGAAATTCAAAAACTGAAAAAATAATATATTATATTTTAATTTTTGTTCAAATGATATCTAGGGTCATACCTACCGCTTACGCTACGCCTTGAACTTTAAAAATTAAAATATAATATATTATTTTTTCAGCTTTTAATTGTAACAGCAATAAAAATAATACATAAAATATAGTAAAGATTTGAAAAGGAGA
>CACWHO010000167.1 GCA_902760765.1 uncultured Eubacteriales bacterium
ATACTATTACTGTGTATGTGCAAAGGATTCGTGACAAATTAAATACAGATATAGTTAAAACTGTAAAAGGGATTGGATATAGAATTGATGAAAAATAATAATTATTTTAAAAAAAATTTAATAGAAATAATTTGTGTTTCTTTTTGTATTATTGTATTGTTTTCCTTATTAAATATTTATGAATACAAGACATATACAAAAAATTTTAACATGTCATTTGAAGCAATGATCAACGATATTGTAAAAAAATATCCTGATGTTACTGAAAATGATTTAATTCAAATTCTAAACTCAAAGGATTTAAATAGAACTAATGTACTTCAAAAATACGGAATTAATTTGAATAAAAATTCAGCTATTTTAATAAATGAAAAAAAACATACTCAGTTTTTATTTGTTACTACATTGTTTTTAATAATTTCATTATTTATTCTTATAATTATTTTCATCAATTATAATAGAAAAAAAGATAGAGAAATAGAAGAAATGGTAGATTTAGTTGAACAAATTAATAGAAAAAATTATTCAATAAAAATTGATAATATTTCAGAGGATGAACTTATAAAACGATGATAAAATTAAAAGAAAGTGCTGAGAATTCATTGCAGGATAAAAAGAACTTAAAAAAATCACTTGAAGATATCTCTCATCAGATAAAAACTCCACTTACATCAATTTTGATAATGCTTGACAATTTAATAGATGCCCCTAATATGGATATAGAAACTAGGCAATGGTTTATAAGAGATATTAAAAAAAATGTAAATAGTATAAATTTTTTAGTACAATCATTATTAAAGCTTTCAAAATTTGACACAAATACGGTTAATTTTATTAGAGAAGAAAAAAGTCTTTCAGAAATTATTACAATTGCAAAGCAAAAAGTCTCTGCTCTTTGTGATTTAAAAAAAGTAAAAATTGAGAGCAATGGGGATGAAAACGCAAAAATAAAATGCGATTTTAAATGGCAGGTTGAGGCTATAACAAATGTTTTGAAAAATTGCGTTGAACATTCAAAAACCAATGGAAAAATAATTGTTACTTATGGAAAAAATAATGCATATTCATTTATTAATGTAAAAGATTATGGAGATGGAATTGATGAATATGATATTAACCACATATTTGAGCGTTTTTACAAAGGAAAAAATGCAAAAGAAGATAGTATTGGAATAGGCCTTGCATTGTCAAAAACAATAATAGAAAGTGATAATGGCAAAATATCAGTTGAATCTGATAATACGGGAACAAAGTTCAAAATTAAATATTACATTCATTAAAAAGTATATGTTAAGTAAAAAAATAAAAACTATGATGAAAGAGTAAAATTATTTCAGATAAATCAGGGGAGGTTGAAACACTAAATGAATATGGAATAAAAGCAAAGGAGCAAGATTATGGAATTTAAAATTGATAATAAACAAATAGAAATATTTTATAACGAAACTGAAAATAAGAAAATCCCTGTTATTATATTAAATACTTATGAAGAAGAAGGTAATAAAGTATGGGAAGAATGTCAAAAGTTAAAAACAAATAAGTTTATTTTAGTTGCTATTTCAAAATTAAGTTGGAATGATGATATGACACCTTGGGAATGCCCACCTTTATATAAAGGAGATAGTTATTGCAAACGGATATGCAGATAAATATTTAAAAGTAATAGAAAATGAGATAATTCCTAGAGTTCAACAGTCTATAAAAAATGAACTTCATAAAGAAATAGATTATCTTGGAATATCAGGCTATTCTTTAGGTGGATTATTTGCATTATATTCAGGATATAAAACAGATATTTTTAAAAGAATAGAATATGTAAAGAAAAATGAAATAAGCAAAAATATAGATAAAATATATTTTTCGCTGGGAAATAAAGAAAAAAATTCTAAAATAGAAATATTGAAAACTGTAGAAGATAAAACAAAAGAAATTTATGATTATTTAAGTAATAATATCAACACAATTTACGAAGAAAATCAAGGAAATCATTTTCAAGATGATATCTTAAGAATGGCAAAA
>CACWHO010000168.1:0-540 GCA_902760765.1 uncultured Eubacteriales bacterium
TAATTTATTCCACAATAGTGAAAAAAATATAGGCAATGGACAGCTAATATATTCAACGCATGACACAGTAAATTTAAATAAAGAAACTTTTAGAAGAGACGAAATATGGTTTGTTGAAAAAGATAAAAATGGAGTTTCAGAATTGTATTCTTTATCAGATTATATTATAGAAGATGAAAATGGAAAAGCTAAAAAAGTTAGAAATGATGCAACATATAATAAAGATTATTTAACTGGAAGATATGGTGCTATTCCAGTATTAGAGGAATTTGATATAGTATGAGAGATAAAGAATATTCCAGAAAAAGCAAATTAAAAAGTAAGAAGCTTGCACCAGCCAATTACTTAATTGTATGCGAAGGAAAACAAACAGAACCTAACTATTTTAATGGTTTAAAGAAAAAGATAAATGAAAAATATGCCAATAAAGTTGATGTTTTGATTCCTAGTATTGAAGTAAAAGGAACAGGAAAGAATACAACAGATTTAGTGAATTATACGGATAAATTTGTTAACTATTCAAATAAAAGATATGGACAA
>CACWHO010000168.1:625-2555 GCA_902760765.1 uncultured Eubacteriales bacterium
TATTTTAAAAGAATTGGATAAAGAATTTCAAAAAAATGGATTTGGAGAATATAAGAAAAATGATGAAAAAATTTTTGAGAAAGTTACAAGTGATGGAAAAATACATGTGGCAATAGATAATTGCAAATTAATGGAGAAAATTAATGAAAATGGACAAGCATCACAAAGAAATCCTATGACACAAGTTTATAAGGTAGTAGAGGGATTAAAAGAATATTTAGAATAAAATATTACAGAAGAAAAGCAAAATCTTAAAGTAATTGAGAGTTACAGAAATATTTTGCTTTTTATAAAAAGTGCTATTAATGGCATAAGTTAATATATTTAGATTGAATAGAGGGATGATATGTTGATATGTCAAGTAAAAGGGAAAATGTCCCAAATTTTTGCTTTTAATTACTTAAGACATTATCACTTTTAATTAATATATAATGGTTTCAATTTCAATTAAAAGTATAGATAAAACCAAATATATGATATAATCTTAATTATTCAGATATTTTAGTATGTGCGATGCCTCATAAAATGCGTAACATAGGAGATAATGCTAGTTTTATATCTATGATGGAAAACAATCCTAAAGAATTTCCTACACTAACTAAAATTACTGATAAAAGTGGAAAATTAAAATATAGTAATTCGGCATTTAAAAGAGCAATTATAAAGACAAATATGTATAAAGAAATAAATAGTGACGAATATAATTACATGTTAGCATAAAATATTTTATACAAAAAACAAATATTTAGAGGAGATATCTTTTGTGTATTCAATTATACAAAAGATTTATGAAAAAACAATAAAATACACTATCATCTTGCTCTACATAATGACTGTAAAGCAAAAATGATGTATAATAAATCTGGATTTAGTTGGTAAAGGACAAACAATAAGTATTTAGCTATAGTTATACTAGTAGCTTCATCAGTTTTAGCTCTACGTAAGATACGAGCTTTGTAATATATCAAAAATTTAAAAGAAAGGAGTTAGTCAATTAAATAGATTAATACTTCTATATAATTGATTATACGTGAAATTTATGAATGAAATTAAATGTCCAAATTGTGGTAAAGTGTTTCAAATTGATGAAAAAGATTATGAATCTATTGTAAAGCAAATTAGAAATCATGAATTTGAAGAAGAAATCCAAAGAAGAGAAAAAGAATTTACAAAAGAAAAAAATAATGAATTAGAAAAACTAGAGAATAAACTTAATTTTAAAAATACAATTGAGTTATCTAACAAAGATAAGGAAATAGAAAAATTAAAAAGTCAAATTAAACAAAGTGATACTGAAAATAAATTAGCTTTAAAGGATGCTATACAAGAAAAAGAAATCGAAATATCAAATTTAAAAAAGCAAATTGAGCTAAATGAAAAAGAGTATCAGATAAAAGAACAAAATTTAAAAGAATCACATGAAAAAGAAATTAAAACAAAAGATCAAGAAATAGAATTATACAAAGATATGAAATTAAAGCTTTCTACTAAAATGATAGGGGAGTCTTTGGAACAACACTGCAAAAATCAGTATAATGAATTTCTTAGACCAGTACTAAAGAATGCATACTTTGAAAAAGATAATGATGCAAAATCTGGTTCAAAAGGTGATTTTATTTTTAGAGACAAAACTGATGATGAAATAGAATTTGTTTCGATTATGTTTGAAATGAAAAATGAAGCAGATGAAACAGCAACAAAACATAAGAATGAAGATTTCTTTAAAGAACTTGATAAAGATAGAAGAGAAAAAAATTGTGAATATGCTGTTTTAGTTTCTATGCTTGAAAAAGACAATGATTATTATAATGCTGGTATAGTTGATGTATCATATAAATATGAAAAGATGTATGTAATAAGACCACAATCATTTATTACAATAATAAACATATTACGAAATGCAGGGTTAAAATCTATAGAAGCTAAAAGA
>CACWHO010000169.1 GCA_902760765.1 uncultured Eubacteriales bacterium
GGAGCAACTCCTTTTGCAATACTAGGCTTTGTAAAATACAATGGAATGAATGCAGAAGAATTTTTAGTGTGTTGGTTTAGAAGTAAATTTCTATTCTCAGCACCTTTTTTATTTCAAGCAGATAATTATTATGCAAAAGAATTTAAGCCAACAATTGACAAGCATTTGAAAAAAGATTTTCAAAAAAATACAAGAGAAAGAAAAACGAAGAAAGATACTTCTAAAAAGGATGAAAAGAAGAAAAAATCAAAGAAACGGAGGTAAATGAAATTGAAAATTTTAAATACAATTTTTAAGCGAGATAGTGATGAAATAAAAATTTCATATTCAGCACAAGGAATACTCCCTGTACAAACTATATGGCAAGATGGAATTTTTTTAGTTGGAAAAAACAAATATTCTAAAAGTTTTAAATTTATGGACATCAATTATGCAGTAGCGAGTAAAGAAGATAAAGAAACGATGTTTTTAGAATATTCTGATTTACTTAATTCACTTGATACTGGTGCGACTGCTAAAATTACAATCAACAATAGAAGAATTAACAAAGTTGATTTTAAAAAACAGATTTTACTTGATATGAAAAATGACAAATTAGACAAATACAGAAAAGAATATAACAAAATGCTTGAAGAACAAGCACAAGAAGCAAATGGCATTGTTCAAGAAAAAATAATAACAATTTCAGTTTATAAAAAATCTATTGAAGATGCTAGAAATTATTTTGCGAGAATTGGAGCAGATTTAATTTCAAAATTTGCAGCACTTGGCTCAAAATGTATTGAGTTAGATACAAAAGAAAGATTAAGAATTTTGCACGATTTTTATAGAACAGGAGAAGAAACTTCTTTTAGATTTGAATTTGATGAAGCAATTAAAAAAGGTCATAGTTTTAAAGATTTTATTTGTCCAGATAGTTTTAAATTTGAAGAAGATTACTTTAAAATGGGCAAAAGATATGGAAGAGTGTTATTTTTAAAAGAATATGCAAGTTTTATTAAAGACTCAATGGTAACAGAACTAACCGAACTTAATAAAAATATGATGTTATCTATTGATATTATTCCTATACCAATGGACGAGGCTGTAAAAGAAGCAGAAAATAGAAGACTTGGAATTGAAACCAATATAACAAATTGGCAAAGAAAACAAGTTGCAAATAACAATTTTTCAGCAATAATTCCTTACGACATGGAACAGCAGAGAAATGAATCAAAAGAATTTTTAGATGATTTAACAACTCGTGACCAAAGAATGTTTTTAGCAATTATAACAATGGTAATTACAGCAGATTCAAATTGCAAGTAAAGGCTTGTGTCAAATGGGAATATTAAGATTCCAACAATATGATGGGTTAAATTTAGTATTACCTATTGTTAGTAACTTTCATAGAATAAGAGCATTAAGAACACTAACAACTGAAAGTTTAGCAGCATTTATGCCATTCAAAGTGCAAGAAATAAGGCACGAGAATGGTATTTTTTATGGTCAAAATGTTATTAGTAAAAATATGATAATAGCAGATAGAAAGCAACTTTTAAATGGTAATTCTTTTATTTTAGGGGTTAGTGGTTCTGGAAAATCATTTACTGCAAAAGAAGAAATCGCTGGATTAAAATTGAAAGATCCAAAGGCAGACATTATTATCATAGATCCAGAAAGAGAATATTCAAAGTTAGTCAGAGCATTTGATGGAGAAGTAATAAAGATAAGTGCTACATCCCAAAATCACATCAATGCAATGGATATGAACAAAGATTATGGAGATGGTGCAAATCCAGTAATTCTAAAATCAGAATTTATACTTTCTCTTTGTGAGCAACTAATAGGTGCAGGAAATTTAGGAGCAAAACAAAAGTCAATAATTGATAGATGTACAGCTAATACTTATAGATTTTTTCAACAGGGCAACTATCAAGGCACTCCTCCCACTTTACAAGATTTTAGAGAAGAATTGTTAAAACAAGAAGAACCAGAGGCAAAAGAAATAGCACTTGCTATTGAATTATTTACAAACGGCTCATTGAACACTTTTGCAATGAAGGAATGTTAGTTGTACTTGACTCAATTTTAAATAGAATAACAAGTAATAGAGTAAAAGGAAAAAGTACATATATTTTTATTGATGAAATTTACTTGCTATTTCAATATGAATATTCAGCAAATTTTTTATTTACACTATGGAAAAGAGTTAGAAAATATGGGGCTTTTGCAACTGGTATAACACAAAATGTTGAGGACTTACTTCAATCTCATACTGCAAGAACAATGCTAGCAAACTCTGAATTTATAATAATGTTAAATCAAGCAAGCACAGATAAATTAGAACTTGCAAAATTATTAAATATATCAGATCCACAAATGAGTTATATTACTAATGTTGGAGCAGGAGAAGGCTTAATTAAGGTTGGCTCAAACATTGTTCCTTTTGTAAAT
>CACWHO010000170.1:0-1878 GCA_902760765.1 uncultured Eubacteriales bacterium
ATTTGAATTGGCAAGTAAAGATTTTTAAATAACCTCAAGTTTTTTTCTGACACTATTGTATCATATTTTTTGAATTTTGAATACTTTTTATACAAATTTATTACAAAATTATTTATTTTTATTGAATACTTTTTTTCCATTTTTCCTGTTTTGCTTTTTTTGGTTTCTTTTTTGTTGATTTTTTCAATCTGTGTATATTGTATTTTTCCTTTTACTTCTCCTGCACTATTCACAAAATACTTTTCAGTATGTTCTCCCTGCATCCATCCAGCAATTAAGATGTCGCCTTTTTTTACGGTATCTCCAACCTTTACTTGTGCTGTTCCATTTTGCACTACTATTCTTGTTATTACTGCATCTTTTGATGCAACAATATTGCAAAAATATTTTTCATCTATAATGTCTGGCTTTTTTGTTGCTTCAACTATTTTAACAATTGCGTTCGTTCCTTTAAATTCTATTCCAATCCAAGAAATATCATTTCTTTCCATTCTTATTTGATTTATTATTTTCTTTACGTCTACTTTGCTTTTTGCGATTCCAATTTTAAGCCCATCTTTTTCTACTAAATTTAATATTTCATCTTTTCCTATATTTTGATTTCCAATTACGTCTATCTTCCATATAAATTTGGATAATGTAAAAATTATTGTGAAAATAAATATGACTCCAATTAATAATCCTTTTCTTTTTTTATATTTTTTTATAATTATTGGAATTCCTTTTTCTTTAATCTTTGTTACAATACAGCCATTATCTGATGCAATATTTCTTAATTTTTCATAGTCTGATACTCCAACTTTTGCCTCTATTAGTGTTGTTTTTTTGTGCTTTAGTCCCCAAATGAATATTCCTTTATTTATGCATTTATTTAAAAATTTTTCTATATAATAACCTTCAACTTCAATCTTTGTATATCCTAAGAAAAATTGGAACAAAATTTTAAAAATCATTTTTCCTCCTAATTAGTTTTTACATTCTTTTGGGTTTTGTTCTTTTGTTTATTTTCTTTTTGTTTATTTGTTCATTTTTGTACGTTCCTATTTTTATTTTTTTCGTTTATAGTTCCTTCTTCCTTGAATTTTTCAAAATCAATGCTGTCGATTATTCCTGTTACAATTAAATCATCTTTTGTCATTTCGTTTAGCTCTAAATTAAATCCGTTTATATCAAGTATTCCATTTGTCATTTTTACTCTTATAAAAAATTCTTGGTATTCCAGGATGCATTTATAATTTTCAATTAGCATTCTATCAAAGTTTCCTCTTCTGGAATTTCAAATAATTTATCAAATTTACTCATTATTTTCCTCTCTCTAAATTATTAATTTTATTAACTTTATTAACTTATATTTGAAGTATTTTTTATTTATACTTTATTATGTTTTATTCTCTCTCGAATTCATCTAAACTTTTAAATTCATATCCTTTTTCTTTTGCTTTTTTTATTACTTCATCTAAAATATTGGCGTTATCTTTTGAGGTAGCATGCAAAAGCATTATCTCACCATTGTGTAAATTATCTAATATTTTATTTTTTCCATATTCTTCTCTTCCTTGTTTTTGCTCATCCCAGTCATCATAAGCAAAAGACCACATTACAGGTATATATCCTAATTTTTGAACATAAGCCAAACTTTTTTCGCTATATTCTCCTTTAGGCGGTCTCATATATTTCATTTCATAATTGAATTCCTCGTATATTTTCTTATGCAAGTTCATTATCTCTGAATCTATTACCTCGTCTGTGCAATCTGGTAAACTTTTATGATTTACAGTGTGATTTCCTATTATATGTCCTTCGTCTATTGTTCTTCTTATTATCTCTGGACTGGTTTTAACACATTGACCTGTAACAAAAAATGCTGCTTTAACTTCA
>CACWHO010000170.1:1946-2390 GCA_902760765.1 uncultured Eubacteriales bacterium
ACAAATAATAAAAAGCAAATTACTACTATCATATTTATAGCTTTATCCATTAACCATTTTCTAAAAAAATCAAAATTCATATTATTTCCTTATTTTTTATATTTAGGCTTTTTATTTTATTTTTATTTAGGGTATGCCTATAAACCTGCACTACAAATATATTATTTTCTTTTTGTTTTTATGTGTAAGTTTTTATTTGCTATTTTATTTTTTAATATAAATTTTTTATTTTTATGTTTTTCTTTTTCATATTTTTGTTTTTTATTTGTATTTTTTGTTTTGTATTTTTTATTTTATGTTTTTATCTTTTTTCTTTATTATTTTGGTATTTTTTATTTTGTGTGCAAAATAAAAAAGCTCTATTAACCCAATTTGTTACATTTAATTCGTAACTTTTTGGATTAACTGAACTTTTATATGGTTTGTTATTCTTTATATATTTTT
>CACWHO010000170.1:2444-3478 GCA_902760765.1 uncultured Eubacteriales bacterium
GCGATATCTGGATATAATATCTTCGTGATTTGGTTTACTGAATTTATATCATTTATACACATGATTATTGCTTCACGTAAGTATTGATAACCTTTTATGTGTGCTGGTACGCCTACCTCGTGAATTAAATTTGTTACTAGCGCTTCTAAATTATCTTTGTCACTTTCATCTTCAATTTGTATATAATCATTTTTTATTTCATTATTTATTGGAGTGGTTTTTCTCAATTCATTTGGATTGTATCTTTTAATTTCTTTTATCCTTTTTAATAACACTTCTAATTCAAATGGTTTTACAATATAATATTCGGCTCCAAGTGAAATTGCTTTTTGAGTTATTTTGTCTTGACCAACAGCAGATACCATAATACAAATTGGTATAGTATCTAGTTTTGAATTATTTAATTTCTCAAGTACTGCAATTCCATCTAAATGTGGCATAATTACATCTAATAAACAAATATCTGGCTTTAGTTGAACTATTTTTTGATATGCTTCTTCTCCATCTGTTGCTTCTCCTACTACCTCAATTTCTTTATCTGCATTTAGGTATTTTTTTAAAGTTACTAAAAAATCATAATTATCGTCTGCAATAAAAACTTTTATTATATTTTCCATTTATAAATCTTTGTATAATGAAAATATAGAAAAACATTATACTTGTCCTTTCTTACAAATTTTATATTATTTCTATATTTTTTGTATTCGTTTGTAAAATTTTACCATTTCATTATACAATATTTATTATTTTTTTGCAATATTTTTTCTATTTTTTTCCATTTTATTTTTAAAAGTTGTTTTTACTATCTGAATCTATTTTTATTATACATTAGTTCATATGTTTTACACTTGCTTTTAGATTAATATGTTTTTACTGCCTTCTTTAACTATTATGTCTTTGATTTGGCTCTTTATTATTTCTATTTTTTCTTTACTTGTATATAATTTTACATTTATATTTTCACTATAATCTTCTTTTTCTATGAAAATATTTTCTTTTTCACAGATATATTTTAGTTTTGCAATATCATGGTA
>CACWHO010000171.1 GCA_902760765.1 uncultured Eubacteriales bacterium
TAGAAGGTAGATTTGTTGAACACAAAGACTATGGAAGACAATTTAAAGTTGAGACTTTTGAAAAGTTAATGCCTGAGACATTAGGAGCATTAGAAAAATATTTGGCAAATGGAAGTATAAAAGGAATTGGAGAAGTAACTGCTAAAAAGATAATAAAAAAATTTGGTGAAGATACAATTAATGTATTCAAATTTGAGCCAGAAAAATTGGCACAAATAAAGGGAATATCAGAAGCTAAAGCTAAAGAAATGTCTGAATGCTTTTTAGAAAATTGGGAAGTTTGGCAAATTGTTGGTTTCCTAGAAAGATTTGGAATAGGTGCAGAAAATGCTAAGAAAATTTATGATTTATTAGGGATAAATGCTATTGAACAAATTGAGGCAAATCCGTATATATTAATTGACATGGCTCGAGGAGTGGATTTTAAGCAAATTGATCAAATGGCATTAAAATTACATACAATGGACATTCATGCGTTATAAAGGCAAATTTGATAGAGTATGTAATATCATTATTAGATGTAACATCAGAAGCGGTGGAAGAAAATATAATTAATTTAAAAGCTAAAGAAGAAATTGTTGTTGAAAAAAGAGATGACAATGAATGGATATATTTAGAGAATTTTTATAACGTAGAAAAAGAGATTGCTACAAGAATAGTAGGATTAGATAGAAGTAAAAATATTAAAAAAATAGAACATATAGAAAAAGCTCTAAAAGATATAGAAAAAAAATCAAATATAGAGTTATCAGATAAACAAAGGGAGGCTGTTTTATCTATAAATGATAGTAATGTAACAATTATTACAGGTGGACCAGGTACTGGAAAAACAACAATTATAAAAACAATAATTGATTTATATGAGGAAAGAAAAAAGAAAGTTGTATTATCAGCACCAACAGGAAGAGCAGCAAAAAAGATGACAGAAGCAACAGGAAAAGAAGCTTCTACATTACATAGATTATTGGGGATTGGAAAATTAGATGATGAAGGAATATATTCAAGGCATAGTGATTATAAGGGAGAGCCTATAGATGCTGACTTAATAGTGGTTGATGAGCTTTCCATGGTTGATATGTTTTTAATGAATTATTTACTAAATTGTGTATATAAGGGAACTAAATTAATCTTAGTAGGAGACATAGACCAATTACCATCAGTAGGACCTGGAAGTGTATTAAAAGATTTAATAAATTCAGAAGTTATAAATACTGTTAAATTAGATAAAATTTTTAGACAAGCAGCCAAAAGTAAAATCATTTTAAATGCTCATAGAGTAAATAATGGTCAAGGATTTATTCAAAAAGGTGATGAAGATTTAGAAGAAGATACAAAAGAGGATTTCTTTTTTATAAAACAAAATTTAACAGAAAAAATGATGCAAGAAGTAATTAGCCTATCAACTGGAAGGCTAGAAAAGTTTGGAAATTATGATTTTTTCAAAAACATACAAGTCTTAACGCCAACCAAAAAAGGCCCTTTGGGAACGAGAGAATTAAATAAAGCATTACAATCAGTTTTAAATCCAAACATAGAAGAATTGCCTGAAAAAACATTTGGAGGTGTAACATACAGAGTTGGAGATAGAGTAATGCAGGTAAAAAATAATTATGACATAACATGGGAAAGAGAAAAAAATACAATTTGATGATGAAAAAATTGCTTGGTATGAATATGCTGATTTAGAGCAGATAGAACATAGTTATGCGATAACAATACATAAAGCACAACGGAAGTGAATTTGATGTGGTAATAATGCTTGTACCACAATCGGCTCCAATGCTACTTACAAGAAATCTATTATATACAGGAATTACGAGAGCCAAAAAGCTTCTAATAGTAATTGGAAGTGATAGAGTAGTAAGTTATATGATTCAAAATGTTGATAGCAAGAAAAGAAACACCGGATTGGAATTTAAAATGAGACAGTTGGGACAGTCCTAATTTGTCTCATTTTTTATGTTATATTTTGTCGAAATACGCGATGAAAAAAATTGAATTAACATAAAAAAAGTATTATAATATAATCTCTATAATAATTATAATTTTAAAGGAGTG
>CACWHO010000172.1:0-1207 GCA_902760765.1 uncultured Eubacteriales bacterium
TATAAAAAAATTTGAAGATAGTAAGTATGCATATTTAAATTTGGCTATGTAGAATTGTAATAATAATTTCCTAAAATAACTAATGATATTATAAAAAACAGAAGAATAAAATTCTGATTTAACATTTTTATCTATTCTTTCACCTTTTTCAATTTTTATTATCCAATTTTCCTATTAAAAGTTTATACTAACTACATAATTAATTTTTATTTACAAGTGAATATTTTAAATATTAAAGTTAATTTTAAAAAAATATTGAAATATTAAAGTTAATTTTTAAAAGTTATTGAAATATTTACATAAATCATTTATAATAAAGTTATAAGTATTATTGAAATGTTGTTTAGTGGTATTTGTCAAAGGAGGGTTGTTATGGGTAGCGATTTATTTGACCTAAATTACTCAGATGCTCTTATCAGTGAGATCAAAAATATTAAGAATCCCAAGGTTCGGAAAGTGTTTTTGATTTACCTTGAACAAATGAAAAAGAAACTTGAAGAAAACCCTGAAGACTATGCTCTTACTTTTAGAGAAGTTTGGTCTGCAAAAATGATAGAATGCTAAACTTTTTCAAGTAACATAATTTTGTTACTTGAAGGCTAAAGTCTGAACTCATGTTCAGACTAATTTTTTATATACTTGTTTTGAAAAAAATAAAACAATAATAAAAAATAAAACAATAATAAAAAATAAAATAACAATAAAAAATAAAATGAATCAATAATTAGAGAGGTTAGATGGAGAGTGTTGTAGAGGTCAAAAATTTGAAAAAGACTTACAAAGATTTAACTGCTGTTGATAATATTACTTTTGATGTTAAAAAAGGTGAAATATTGGGTCTACTTGGACCTACTGTTGCTGTAGATCCTCAAAGCAGAAATAGTATATTAGGTAGATGAAAAATTAACTATTGAAATTGATAATTTAGATCAAAAATATATTGATGAAATCAAAATGGTAAAAAAAGCATAACCTATTGATTTTATTGGGAAAAAATACTATAATGAAAAACATAAAATTGAGAAAGGAGATTACTATGGAAAACATTTTGGTAAAAGATTTATATAGAGAAACTGAAAAGTATATTGATAAAGATGTACAAGTTTCAGGATGGGTAAAAACTGTTAGAAATTCTAAAAGTTTTGGTTTTATTGAATTAAATGATGGAAGTTTCTTTAAAAATGTTCAAATTGTTTTTACAGATAAA
>CACWHO010000172.1:1292-2308 GCA_902760765.1 uncultured Eubacteriales bacterium
AATACATTTAATGCTGTATTTAGAGTAAGAAGCTTATTATCATTTGCAATACACAAATTCTTCCAAGAGAGAGGCTTTGTATATGTGCATACACCAATAATCACAGGTAGTGATGCAGAAGGTGCAGGTGAAATGTTTAATGTTACATCTTTTGATTTAGGTAATGTTCCAGTTGACACAAAAACAAAAGATGCAGACTTTTCAAAAGATTTTTTTGGAAAAAATGCGCATTTAACTGTTAGTGGACAACTTGAAGGTGAAACTTATGCAGAAGCATTTAGAAATATTTATACATTTGGACCAACTTTTAGAGCTGAAAATTCAAATACAGTAAAACATGCTGCTGAATTTTGGATGATTGAACCAGAAATGTGTTTTGCGGATTTAACAGATTACCTTGATTGTGCAGAAGATATGTGTAAATATATTATTCAATATGTTCTTGAGAATGCACCTGAAGAAATGGAATTTTTTGATAAGGCACCTGGATTACTAGAAAAATTAAAAATTACAGTAGAAAAGCCATTTGGCAGAATAACATATACTGATGCAATTAAAGAATTAGAAAAAAACAATGATAAATTTGAGTACAAGGTTTCTTGGGGAGTTGATATTCAAACAGAACATGAAAGATATTTAAGTGAGAAAATATTTGGAAGACCTGTTTTTGTTACAGATTATCCAAAAGATATAAAGGCTTTCTATATGAAGCAGAATCCAGATGGAAAAACTGTAGCAGCGTCAGACTTATTAGTTCCTGGAATTGGAGAATTGATAGGTGGAAGTCAAAGGGAAGAAAATATAGAAAAACTTACAACAAGAATGAAAGAACTAAATCTAAAGGAAGAAGATTACTGGTGGTATTTAGATTTACGTAGATATGGAAGTGTGCCACATTAAGTGTGCCACATTCTGGATTTGGACTTGGATTTGAGAGAATGATGATGTATGTAACAGGTATGCAAAATATTCGTGATGTAATTCCATACCCACGTACACCAAGAAATTGCGAATTT
>CACWHO010000173.1 GCA_902760765.1 uncultured Eubacteriales bacterium
TTTGATATGATTGAAAAATTTAAATTCAATATGCTCGCAGAACTTAAATTTAATATGCTTGCAAAATTTAAAATATTAAGCAATTTTTTCTAAAAGTGGCAACTAAAAATATAATTATATTTTTAGGATTTAGTATAGTATATTACACAAAACAGAAAATAGCAATAAAAATATGAAAAAAATTTTAGTCGATTTTGTTACTTAGTGCAACAAAATCGACTATTCTTTAAGCTTATTTCTAAATTCAAAGCAATTTTTTATATTTTTTTGCAACCGCTGTTGCAAAAATTCCAGACACGTCTGAATAATTTGTAAAGTTAATAATTAATTCTCCAATAACCTTTTTTGTTAGAACCAACTCTTTCCAATATTCCCATATCTTTTAAAACTTTTATATTTCGATAAACAGTATTAGTAGCTTTATCCAATTCTTTTGCAATTTCAGGTTGTGTTGTATAGTTATTATTTTCTACTAACTTAATTATTTCTATTGATGTATTAGATAATTCTGGATATTTTTCTTTTATTTTTATCTCTACATTTATACCTACATTTTTCTCTACATTTATATCTACATTATCATCATTTCTCTCTACTTTTCTATATAACCTACTATAAAAAGTAACAATGAATACATCATCAATAATTTCAAATTTAGGCTTTTTCTCATCATTTTCATATGCTTGAAAAATCTTTTTAATGCCACTTCCACGTCTTTCCATAAAGTCTAATCTTGAAAAAATATCACAAACTAATTGATTCCTTCTTTGACTTGTGGGCCTTTTTAATAATTCTTCTAAAGTTTTTCCATTTCCAATTTTACCACAAGATACAATTTCTATTCTATCATCATAAAAAGCTAATTCAACATTTGTTCCTCTCATCAGATACGAACGATGAGCCTCTGCGTTGATAAGTGCTTCACGCATAGCGTCTAAATCATATTCTGGGATTGTTCTTCTTGCTAGTTTTCCACCTTCTTTAACCCAGCCGTTTGACATATGCTTTTTGATAAATTCCATTGCATTATCAATTTGGTTTAAAATGCTTCCATAAAACTCAATATCATCTTTTGCTGATAATTTATCTAATCCGTTCCAACGAGTACACGAAATAAATGAGCCAACTACTGGATTTTGGTCAGAATATAATAAAGCTGCATTTGTTAATTTTTCGCCACTTAATAAGCCAAATTTTCCTATTTTGTAGTCTTTTATATCTTTAAAATATTTCTTTAATTTTTCGAATGTAAAATCTTTATATAAATTATCTGTTACTAATTCATCCCAACCTTGATTTCTTCCTCTTAAAATAAGTTCATTTAATTCTGTACTATTTGTTTCACAATCTTGGTCACCTTTTCTTATATATGCAATTCTTGTGCCTTTATTCACATAATAATATGGCGTATGTTGACCTGGAATTACTTTTACAACTATTAAGTCTTTTCCTTGTATATTAACAATATCAATTGTTGGTATAATACTAGGATCTATTCTTGTTTTTATTCTATTAGCTATTTCTTCATAGGACTTTTTTATATCTTTGACACCAACAATTCTCTTTGTTCCATCTTCTGTTGTTACTAGATTTTATAAATTCGTCATAAGAGAATATTATTGTAACAACAAGGGCAATTAAAGTAATCGCTCTATCGCTTTTACTTTTAATATTTCTTTTTCCTTTGCTTCTTTTAATATTTTTTAACAATTTACTCATTTGATTTTCCCTTTCTCTAATTATTTCAAAATTTAGAATTATTTTCACATTTTTTACTCTTTTGTATATTTTTCTTCACTTCTAAATATTATTTCAATCAAAATAAATCTTATACATTAATTTATTGGTAAGTGCTCAATGAGAAGTAATATTAAGTACTTACCATTTACTGCTCAAATTTTGTCATTTTTATAGTACTCCATTTGGGGTATTATTGTCAATTAATGTTAAAAAATTTAATATAATCGTAATATAAAAATTTAATATAACATATTTTTTTGTTAATTACATATACATTTATCATGAAAGTTTTGAATTATTTAAAAGAAAAATCAATTTCTATAATTTTTATTTTATATTTATTTTTCCTAGTTCTTTTTACAAAAAGTAATTTTAATGCTGCAAAAAAAGGCATNNNGGCATAACATTATGGGCTAATAATGTTGTACCTTCACTTTTTCCATTTTTCGTGGCTGTTGAACTATTAAAACACACAAATCTAATATATTATTTGAGCATAAAATTGGATAAATATATGAAACCAATTTTTAATTTACCAGGTGTAGCCTCATTTCCTTTTGTAATGGGTCTAATTAGTGGATACCCTGTTGGCGCTAAAATTGTGTCCGATTTATATTCTAATTATTTATGCACACAAAAAGAGGCCGAAAGAATGCTTGCTTTCACAAATAACTCTGGCCCCTTATTTATTATTGGCACTGTTGGATGCTCTTTTTATTCTAACACTTCAATTGGAATATTGCTTTTAATTTCTCACATTTTATCTTCA
>CACWHO010000174.1:0-1180 GCA_902760765.1 uncultured Eubacteriales bacterium
TTATACTTAATAGTCCTACTTTCTACAATTTACTATTTAGCTAAAAGCTTTATTAATCTAATATTCTTATAAATCTTTTCTCTTCCAATTTTTTCTGATTCTAATAAACCGATTTCTTCTAATTGATTTAAATATGAGGTAGCAGTAAGTCTTGTGACTCCACAAGCCTTTTCAATATAAGAAATTTTTGTATATACTTCATAGAACAAGCTTTCTAATAATTCATTTGAATAAATTTTAGGTAATTTTTCTTTAAATTCTGCTTTATAATTATTCATTTCTAGTTGAATAGATTTTATTAATTCTATTGTATCCTTAGAAGTAATCTCAATTCCCCTTAATAAATATAAAATCCAATTTTCAAATTTATTTTCATTTCTACATTCATTAAATAATTTATAATATTCTTGCTTAGTTTCATTTATATATTTACTTAAATATAAAATTGGACTATCTATTAAATCATTTAATACTAAATATAAGATATTTAAAATTCTTCCAGTTCTACCATTACCATCATAAAATGGATGAATACTTTCAAATTGGTAATGTATTAAGCATACCTTAATTAATGGATCCACATTATCATTACTATTTATGTAGTCCTCGAGATTTTTTAGATAATCTCTTATTTCTTTTTCACTTTGTGGTGGAGTATAAATTACTTCACCTGTTTTTGAATTCTTCAATTCAGTCCCAGGTAATTTTCTGATTCCAGCTTTATTATGTTCTATTATTTCTTGAATTTTAACTAATGTATTTGTGTTTATAAAATTATCTTTTTTTATTAATTCATAGCCTGTCCAAATTGCATTCCTGTAATCAACTACTTCCTTAGCATTTTCAGATTTATAGCCACTTTCAGTTAGAACTTTATAAATATCATCATGTGTTGTTACAATATTTTCAATAGCGCTACTATCTTTAGCTTCATTAATAGTTACAGCATTTATTAAAATATGCATGTTTGGAATTGTATTTGCATATCCTTTTAATTCAGCTAATGCTCTTGATGATAAAGTTAATTGTTGTAAAATTTTTTCTGTATTAAAATCTACATCATTATATGGTAACATTTTTAAACTCATTTTGATTACCTCCTATATATAAAATAACATAAATTTTATACATTTTCAATAAATATGTATAAAAAATAAAAAAAATTATACATGTTTTAAAA
>CACWHO010000174.1:1234-3536 GCA_902760765.1 uncultured Eubacteriales bacterium
TATAAATTACTCCAAAATTATTTTGCTAACCATTCTGGATGTTCTAAGTACCAATCAATTGTTTTTATAATGCCATCTTCAAACTTTGTTTTTGGAAGCCAGCCAAGTTCATTGTGAATTTTTGTAGGGTCAATAGCATATCTATAATCATGACCCTTTCTATCTGTAACATGTTCTATTAATGATTCCGGTTTTCCTAATCTATTTAATATAAGTTTTACTATTTCAATATTACGTTTTTCGTTGTGTCCACCTATATTATATCTCTCTCCCTTCTTCCCCTTATGAAGAACAAGGTCAATCGCTTCACAGTGATCTTCAACATAAAGCCAATCTCTAATGTTCAATCCTTGACCATAAACTGGAAGCTTTTCATCTTTAAGAGCTAAACTAATCATGTGTGGAATTAATTTTTCGTGGTGTTGGTATGGTCCATAATTGTTTGAACAATTTGTTACACTAACATTCATGTTAAATGTTTTGCTATATGCTAATGCTATTAAATCAGAACTTGCTTTTGAAGCGGAATATGGGCTATTAGGCTTTATTGGAGAAGTTTCAGTAAAATATCCTTCTTCTTTTAAAGACCCATAGACTTCATCTGTAGAAATATGTACAAATTTATTATCAGAGCCCTCTCCCCATACTTGCCTTGCTACTTCTAATAAAGTATGTGTTCCAAGCACATTTGTTTGTGTAAAAACAAATGGTGTTTTTATTGAATTATCAACATGAGATTCAGCTGCAAAATGAACAATAGCGTCAATTTTATATTTTTTTAATGTATTCATTACTTCATCAAAATCACAAATATCACCTTTAACAAATGTAATTTTATCAATTATATTATCGAGATTATGCATATTGCCTGCATAAGTTAATTTGTCGTAAATAACGAAATTATATATTCCATCATATTATTTTTCATTTAAATTTATTTCCTTTCTTATTTTTGCTTGTCACTATCACTAAATCTACTTGTTCATTAATATTTATGTACTAATATCAATTTATCAATATTTATTTAACAATATTTGTTTAACAATATTTGTTTAACAATATTTGTTTAACAATATTTGCTTAGCAATATTGGTTCATTAATATTTATCTACAAATATTTATTTAGCAATCATTATTTAACTAAATCTTTAAATAAATCTGTTTCTTTTAATTGTTTTAATGATGGCCATTTACCATCTTTTTCAGATGTTAAAAGTTCCTATCAGTTTCTTTTAATTGTTTTAATGATGGCCATTTACCATCTTTTTCAGATGTTAAAAGTTCATCTTGCTTTATATCTCCAAAAGGCCAATCTATTGCAACGTCAGGGTCATTCCATTTAAGCCCTCCTTCGGATTCATGATCATAAATATTGTCAACTTTATAGCAAAATTCTGCTACATCAGACAAAACTAAAAAGCCATGAGCAAATCCCCTCGGAATATTTTTATTTTCTTCTGACAGAATAACACCTTCCCATTTCCCATATGTTTTACTTCCTGGTCTTAAATCAACTGCGACATCAAATACTTCTCCCTTGATACATCTTACAATTTTTGCTTGTGAATGTTTTTTTTGAAAATGAAGCCCTCTTAAAACTCCTTTTTTTGATCTGCTTTGATTGTCTTGCATAAAATCACCTTTTATACCGATTTCTTCAAAATCATTTTTTTCATATGTTTCCATAAAATAACCACGTTCATCACCAAAAACTGTTGGCTCAATAATACCTTTTAAATTTTCCCATTTTATAATTCAATCCTTCCTTTTGCTCTAAACAGCTTATAAATCATCATCAACTAAATCTTTTAAGAATTTTCCATAATCATTTTTATTTAATTTTAAAGCAATTTCACTTACATCATCTTTATTAATCCATCCATTTTCATAAGCAATTTCTTCCGGACAACAAATTTGTAAGCCTTGTCTTTTTTCAATTGTTTGTACAAAACTTGCTGTTTCAATTAATGCATCATGTGTTCCTGTATCAAACCATGCCATACCTCTGCCAAGTTTTTCAACTTTTAGTTTTTTATTTTTCATATATACTTCATTAACTGATGTTATTTCCAATTCTCCTCTAGCAATTTCAACTACATCATTTGTGTAAAAATATAATCCCGGAACAGCTAAGTCTGATTTAGGATTTTTTGGTTTTTCTTCAATTGAGACTGCATTTCCGTCTTTATCAATTTCAACAACCCCATATCTTCTTGGATCATTTACTCTATATCCAAATATAGTTGATTCATTTTCTCTTTCATTTGCCTCTCTTAAAATATCTTTTAAATTTCCCCCATAA
>CACWHO010000175.1:0-395 GCA_902760765.1 uncultured Eubacteriales bacterium
TCAATTGAAGAAATAAAGAATAAATGTAGAAAACTGAAGTTAGAAAAAAATATAAATCTTATTATAATAGATTATCTACAATTGGTGAGAAAAAACGATAAATATAACTTTAACAGTAAAAAAGAAATACTAGAAATA
The DNA here is from genome assembly GCA_902760765.1 of uncultured Eubacteriales bacterium. Taxonomy (GTDB): domain Bacteria; phylum Bacillota; class Clostridia; order TANB77; family CAG-508; genus CAG-269. The sequence goes on from CACWHO010000175.1 coordinate 139, forward strand.
TGTAAATTTTTTAAGATATTAGCTAATGAGTTAAACATTCCTATAATTGTACTTTCAAAACAATCAACCACTATAAAACAAAAAACGGAGCATAAGTCAACATATTTAGACCTATGTAAAAGTAATAACTTAGAAGAAGATGCAGATATTGTAATGAGTTTATATAAGCTTAATAATTATAAAAATACAGATTTAAAAAATATAATGGAGCTAAATATTTCAGAAAATAATAATGATAAGATCAAAAAAATACATAT
>CACWHO010000175.1:414-3458 GCA_902760765.1 uncultured Eubacteriales bacterium
GAAGAAACAAAAATTAAACTTATAAATTTTTTATGTAAGATGTTAAATAAAAATAATATTATTAAAACAGATTATGAATTTGTAACAACAAAACAACTAAAAAATTTTAATTTTAATGAAGATAAAGAAGAAAAAACTAATTTTAAAAACGATTTAATAATTATTGATTCAGAAAAAATTGGAAGAAATTTAGATAATTACAGAGATGAAATAATAAATATGATAGAAGAATACCCAAATAAAGCTTTTATAATTATTGATAAAAGTTTTTGCGTTGGTGAAGTAAATGCTTCATTTGGTAAATACTTCGACTGGTTTTTTGAAATCGAAAAAATATCTGAAGATAATAAAAAAGATTATATTTTAAATCTTTTAGATGAAAATGATATAACAATTAAAGGAAAATGCGATTATGTCAATAATTTAATTGAAGAACCTTTTTTTATTGTTAAATCTAAAATGAATCATATAATTTTACAATGTAAATTAAATAACATTAAAGAAATCACAAATGAATTTGCAGAAAAATATTTAGAAAACAGCCAAGATATAACAGTAAGAAATAAAGATAAATCCAAAAAAACAGATAAAAAGGATGATAAAGATTTAAATTTTGATTCATTAGTTGGAATTAATAATATTAAAACAGAAATAAATAAAATTGTTAATTATGTAAAAATATGAAACAGAAATAAATAAAATTGTTAATTATGTAAAAATATGCCAAAAAAGAAATAAAAATATGCCCACATTACATATGTGTTTTACAGGAAATCCAGGAACTGGAAAGACAACAGTAGCAAGAATTATTGGACAAATATTTAAAGAAGAAAAGATTTTATCTAAAGGAGAATTTGTAGAAGTACACGGAAGAGATTTAGTAGGAAAATATGTTGGTTGGACAGCCAAAGAAGTACAGAAGTGTGTAGAAAGAGCCAAAGGCGGAATTTTATTTATAGATGAAGCTTACAGTTTAAATTCGGATAGAAAAGGTTCATTTGAAGATGAAGCAATAGCAACATCGGATAGAAAAGGTTCATTTGAAGATGAAGCAATAGCAACACTAATAAAAGAAATGGAAGACAAAAGAGATGATTTATGTGTTATATTATCCTGGATTTGAAAGTAGAATACAGTTTTATTTAAATTTTCCAGATTATAATGAAGAAGAATTATACAATATATTTAAAAAACTTGCTAAAAATGAAGAGTATAAAATATCAAGTAATATAAAAGATGTATTAATTAATGACTTTAAAATGAAAAAGACAGATGATAACTTTTCAAACGGCAGATATGTAAGAAATGTATATGAGAAAATAAAAATTGAACAAGCAAATAGAGTTTCTTCAAGTGATGCAGAAGATATTAATTTGATTAAAAAATGTGATATAGAAAATGTATTGGAAAATATAAAACCAATAGAAATTAAAAAAACAAGAATTGGTTTCGCAATTTAATTAAATAAAAAATAATAAATTTATTAATAAAATGTTGTAATTTTTTTTAGTTATGATATTATAAATACAACAACAATATATGACCACAAAATAAAAAATTATATATAAAATGGGAGAAAATAATGGAAGATAAAAATATAGAAAAAGATGAATTTGTAAAAGATTTTGGAAAAATTTTTTCTTATTTTTTTAGAGGAATGTGTAAAAAAAACATAATAATAATATGCAAAATTACAAAACAACAGGCAAAACAAGGATTAAATAAAAAAATACAAACATCTGTAACTGATATCTGCAATGTATGCAATGGAACTGGTAAAGATGAAAATTTAAAAGAGTGTGAGAATTGTTCTGGAGATGGATTTATACATAATTTAAAAAATATAAATTTCAAAATTCCACCTAAAGTTAAAAATAATGATTATATTGTTTTTAAAAAACAGGGAAATAAACTTCACAAAGACGAAGAAAGAGGAGATATAATTATAAAAATTCATATTTATGGAGATAGAAGTAAAAGGAAAGGAAAAAAATTATATGAGTAGAGTTTATTTATCAAAATCAAAATACTGCAAGGCTGTTCAGTGTAACAAAATATTATGGATGGACAAGTATAAAACAGAAGTTGCGGTACAAACTGCAAGAGACACTGTTTTAGAAAATGGAACAAAAGTTGGAGAACTTGCAAGAAATTTATTTGGAAATTATATAAATGTCGAATATAACAAAGATTTAAATAAAAGATAAGTCCAATATAATTACAGAAGCTTCGTTCAATTATGATAACAATTTTTGCAGTGTTGATATTTTAAAGAATGATATAGATGGTGTAGAAATATATGAAGTAAAGAGTTCAACAGAAGTACATGATATATATCTAGATGATGCTTCATATCAATATTACGTATTAAAAAGTTTAGGAATAAATGTAAAAAGTGTTAATATTGTTTACTTAAATAGCGAATATGTTAAAAATGGAGATATAGAGCTAAATAAACTATTCAATATAGAAGATATTACTTATATTGCAATACGAAAACAAGATGAAATAAAAAATAAAATAGAAGAAATTAATAATATATTGCAATACGAAAACAAGATGAAATAAAAAATAAAATAGAAGAAATTAATAAATATATGCTAGAAAATGCAGAAAAAGAACCAGAGAAAGATATAGATATGTATTGCTTTAATCCATATGAATGCCCTTATTGGAAGTATTGTAGTAGACATCTACCCCAAAATAATGTATTCGATATCAGAATAATGCATAAAAACAAAAAGTTTGATTTTTATAAGAAGGGTATAATTAAATTTGAAGATATTGCAAATGAAGATATTAATTCAAAATATTTAGAACAAGTTATTTTTGAAATAAATAACAAACCACCTAAAATTGAAATAGAAAAAATAAGAGAATTTATGAAAGAACTTACATATCCATTATATTTTTTAGACTTCGAAACATTTCAATTAGCTATACCTGAATTTGATGGAACAAGTCCATATATGCAAATACCATTCCAATATTCATTACACTATGTTAATGATAAAGATGGAGAACTATATCATAAAGAATTTCTA
>CACWHO010000176.1 GCA_902760765.1 uncultured Eubacteriales bacterium
TCTTTATATTCTGGTGCTCTATATCCATAACGAATTCCATCAAATCTACCTAAGTTTGAGCTTGCTTCTGCACATGCAATTATGTAATATGTTGCTAATGAATATTTTGCAACATCTAATGAAAATTCTTCTACTTCTGCACCCATATCTTTATATTGTTCTATTGTTTTTTGTAAAGTTTCTTTAACTTCACTATTTATTCCTTCACCATAAAATTCTTTTGGTACACCAATTTTTAGTCCTTTAACATCATTTTTTAAGCATTTTGTGTAATCTTTTTTTGGCATGTCCTCAGATGTTGTATCTTTTTCATCATGTCCGGCTATTAAATTTAAAAGCATTGCGCAATCATAAACATCTTTTGTTATTGGACCAATTTGGTCAAGTGATGATGCAAATGCAACTAGTCCATATCTTGAAACTAGTCCATATGTAGGCTTCATACCAACAACTCCACAAAAGCTTGAAGGTTGTCTAATTGAACCACCTGTGTCTGAGCCAATTGCCCATGGTACTAAATTTGCTGCAACTGCTGCTGCACATCCACCAGATGAACCTCCTGGAACTTTATTTAAATTCCATGGATTTTTTGTCTTTTTAAAATATGAATATTCTGTTGAACTTCCCATTGCAAATTCATCCATATTTAATTTTCCTAAATTTATTAAATTTTCTTTTTTAAAATTTTCAATAACTGTTGCATCATATGGAGAAACAAAGTTTTCTAACATTTTTGAGGCACATGTTGTTTTAATTCCTTTTGTACATATATTATCTTTTATTCCTATTGGGATTCCGGCAAATTTCCCTTTTATTTCTCCACTTTCAATTTTGTTTTCTATTTCTTCAGCTTGTTTTGTTGATTCATCTTCTAATGTTGTTATAAATGCTTGCACATCTTTGTCTTTTTCTTTTATTCTTTTATTATATGCTTTTGTTATTTCAGTAACTGAAATTTCTTTATTTTTTAATTTTTCTTGTAATTCATGTACTGTTAATTCTGTTATATCCATTAAATTTACCTCCTGCCTATTTTATAAAATTATGTCTAAAAGTTTTTTTAGTCTATTTTATATAAATTTTGACTGAAATTTCTTAGATTAATTATTGCCTATAAAACCTTTGGAACTTTAAACATATTTTGTGATTTTTCTGGTGCATTTTCCATTAACTTTGGAACTTTAAACATATTTTGTGATTTTTCTGGTGCATTTTCCATTAATGCTTGATTGTCTTCAAATTTTTGTATTTCATCTTTTCTAAATACATTTTTCTTCTCGTTTGTTCCAATTGTAATATCTAAATTTTCTACTGGTACATCATTTACAATGTTTGCAAAATTTAAAATATCTTGTAAATTTAATGCATATTGGTCAATATCTTTTTCTTCTATTTCTAAATCTGCTAAATTTGCAATATGTAAAATTTCTTCTTTACTAATTTTCAACTTAAAATCACCCTTTCGTTTTTTGAAACTTGCTTTATATTATACACTCAAATGCTTAAAATTTCTAGTATATTTTAACTTTTTCAAAAAATTTTAATATTTTGTCTCCTGCTGGCATCATCTGGATTTCATCTTTTGTAAATATTTTTAATATTGCTATTAGAAGTACATATATAATAACTGCAATAACTATTGCTATTAATAGAACCGATTGCAGCACCATATACTCCAATATTTGGATTTTTAACAAGTGTTAAATTTATAATTAGCTTTGTTAAAACTCCCATTCCTAATGAAAATGTAGGAATCATCAATTTTCCATAGCCCTGTAATGCTCCATTTATTGTTTGGTCTAATATTGTAAATATAATTGTTAATGAGCTTATTTGTAATATTAAAGCTCCATCATTTGCATTTGGAAATAATAAATTTAATATTGGTTGTGCAAATACAAACATCCCAACTGTACATGGAAGCCCTATAAGCATTGAAACTAATAATGAAAATGATGTTTTTTGTGTTATTGTTTTTCTATCATTTCTTGCTTTTGCAGCTGATATTGCTGGCACTAAAGCTGTTGAAAATGCTACATTTATTGCAAGTGGAAGTGTTGTTAATGTATCAACTTTT
>CACWHO010000177.1 GCA_902760765.1 uncultured Eubacteriales bacterium
AAAGATGGCGGAGAAGATATGTTCTACAGATATAGGTTAGATAATATTAAAAATATAAAAATAACTGAAGAACCTGTGCTTAAGAAAACAAAAAAAGAAGTTGAAGATTTTGTTAAAAATTCTGTATTTAACTTTGGTGGACATGATGATGAAATAGAAGCCATAGTTGATATGAATTTATTAAATGGAACAATTGATGAGCTTGGAAAAGATATAAAATATGAAAAAATAAATGATGAAAAGTTTAGAATTAATCTTGTAGCAGATACATTAGGATTTAAATTATGGGCAATGAGAAATATTGATAGAGTTGTTGTAACAAAGCCTGAAAGCTTGAAAAAAGAGATGCAAGATATAATTTGGAAAGCAGGAGAAAGATATGCGACATAACTTAATAAAAGTAATTTAAAAATTTTGGAGGTATAATATTTTATGACATTTACTGAATTAACTATAAATTGTTTAAAAAAGGATTATTTAAAAAATGAAAGTGACAAAGAACTAATAGAAAAACTAATAGGTAAAACTTTTAAACCTCGTGTTCCATCTAAAAAATCAAATGGTAAAAAAACAGATGGTATACTAATATTAGGATTAAATCCAGCTGGAGATATAGTAGATGCAAATCAAGAGAGAAAAAATGCTTTCTATATGTATTCTACTCCTAGTTCATATGATGATGACAAAGAAAAAAAGGACTTTTTAAATTGTTTAAATAAAAATAATCTTATTTACAATAAGTATTTTAGACCTATTTATCAATTTTGCAATGATATATACAAAGATAAAGATAACTGCAAAGATAAATGCAAATGGGATTGGTGCAATATGAATGAAAAAAGTTTAGAAAAAAGTATTCAAAACTATGATGATAACATTAAAAACAATATTACAAAATTATATGAAGAAGAAAAAAATAAAGGTATTACAATCTATATTGGAGATATTTTATATATACATGAAACAAATTCAAAAAAAATTAATAACATGATTAATGAAGAAACACTAATAAATAAATTAGAAGATATAATAAATAAACATATAGAAACACTTAAAAACAAAGGTGTAGATATAAAATTTGTCTACATCAATAATAGTTATGTTTCAAAACTTATTAACGATAATATTGTAAATATAAATGATGTAAATATAAATGATGTGGAAGGATGCTTTCAGGTGGAATTGATGATTTTTCAAGGCAAAGATTAATTGATGAAATAAAAAGCAAAATTGAAAAATGATTGGAGTTAAAAATGAATGGTATATTAAAAAATGTTGCAACAATTGAAGGTAATGAAAAATGGAATAATTCAATAAAAAGAGAAAGAAGTTTATATTCTCGAAATAATGATCTACGCTCTGAATTTGAAAGAGATTACACAAGAATAATACATAGCCAAGCGTATAGAAGATTAAAGCATAAAACACAGGTATTTTTTTCTCCTGAAAACGACCATATTTGTACTAGAATAGAACATGTTGTTTTAGTTGAATCAATTTCATACACGATAGCAAAATATTTAGGGTTAAATACTGAGCTTACAAAAGCAATTGCAACAGCACATGATTTGGGGCATAGTCCATTTGGTCATCAAGGAGAAAGAATTTTATCAGAAATTTCAAAAAGAGATATTGGAGAAACGTTTTGGCACGAGAAAAATGGACTAGAACTTGTTGATAAAATAGAACTTTTAGAAAACCCTAATGGTAACTTACAAAATCTAGATTTAACTTATGCAGTTAGAGATGGAATAATTTCACATTGTGGTGAAATAGATGAGAATAAGTTAAAGCCTAGAGATGAATATATAGATTTATATGACTATACAAGCCCTAATCAATTTGCACCTTATACTTGGGAAGGTTGCGTTGTAAAAATAGCAGATAAAATTTCATATTTAGGTAGAGACATTATAGATGGCGTAACTCTTGGAATTTTCTTGGAATTTTGGATGAACAACTTGATGAATTATATTCCTTACTAAATGTAAGCAGAGATAAAAAAATCAATAACACTACAATTATACATGATTTAATTTACGACCTATGTTTAAATTCATCAGTTGAAAATGGACTATGTTTTTCTGAAGATATGTTTAATGTAATTAACAATTTAAAAGAGTTTAACTATAAAAATATTTATATGTCTGAAAAACTAACAGACGCAACAGAATATTTTAGAATTGTTATTGAAAAGATTTATAATGTGTTAAAAGAGTCATTCTATGATAATGAAAAAATAAAGTCATTGTATCCTGATGTAATGAATGAATTTGAGATTTGGCTAAAAAATTATTGGAATTTGGAAAGAAATGCAAATAATGAGAACGAAGTAATATTTGATGTAAAAGACCAAAAATCTTACTGTAAAGCAATTATCTTATATATATCTGGAATGACAGATAACTATGCCATTACAACTTATAATAATATAATAAAATTTAGATAAAAATAATATTAAGTCCCACATTATATGCTAAAAGTATCGTAATCTTTAGAATATATAATTTTAAAATTAGTTAATAAGAGGTGTAAATAAGATAGAAAGGAATTATAGTAAAAATGGAATGAAATGGAATGTCATTTATCTAAATCAAGATATTGTAGAGGTTATCAATGTCCTAAGATGCTATGGATGGATAACTATAAAATAGAAGAACAGGCTCCTATGTCTAACGAACAAGTACTAGAGAATGGTACAGAAGTAGGAGAGCTCGCAAGAGGCTTGTTTGGAGAGTATGTAAATATTGATAGACCAGATGATAAAAATGCAAATGCTATTATGATAGAAAAAACTCAAGAAGCAATAAAAAATAATATTCCAATAATTACAGAAGCTTCATTTTCTTATAATAATAATTTTTGTAGTGTTGATATATTAAAAAATTATGGAGATCATTTTGAAATTTACGAAGTAAAATCATCAACTGGGGTACATGATATTTACTATGAAGATGCATCTTATCAATATTATGTGCTAACAAAAGCAGGGTACAATGTTACAAAAGTTTGCATTGTTCATATAAATAGTGATTATGTAAGACATGGAGAACTAGATTTAAAACAATTATTTACTATTGAAGATGTAACAGATACTGCAATTATGAAACAAAACGAAATTGAAAGTATAATAAAACATTTAAAAGAAGTGGTAGAAAATCCTGATGAACCTCAAAACAAAATAGGTCTAAATTGTTTTGACCCTTATGAATGCCAATACTGGGGGTATTGCACTAAAAATTTACCAAAGCCCAATGTATTTGATTTACATTCAACT
>CACWHO010000178.1:0-799 GCA_902760765.1 uncultured Eubacteriales bacterium
GTGTGTTCTAATGTTTGAACTAAGTTTGGCTTTATTGCATCTTTTAATAAAGTAGCCATTGCTCCTTCTGCTTTTAAATCATGTGCATATATTGGTTCTTCTTTAGAATTATAACCAACAATTATATTTCCTAATTTTTTCTTTAAATCTACAATATTTTCTGCTAAACATACAATTGCCATTATTTCTGATGCAGCTGTTATATCAAAGCCATCAGTTCTTTTAACAATTCTTTTTTCACCTGAAAGTCCTGTTTCAATTTTTCTTAATTGTCTATCATTTAAATCCATGCATCTTTTCCACGTAACTTTTTTGATATCTAACTCATTTCCAAAATATATATGATTATCTATCATACTTGAAAGTAAATTATTTGCAGATGTAATTGCATGTAAATCACCAGTAAAATGAAGATTAATCTCGTCCATTGGAGCAATTTGTGAATACCCACCACCTGTTGCTCCACCTTTCATTCCAAATACTGGTCCAAGTGATGGTTCTCTTAATGCAAGCATTGCCTTTTTTCCTATTTTAGAAAACCCATCTGCTATTGCAATTGATGTTGTTGTTTTTCCCTCGCCTGCTGGTGTTGGATTTATTGCTGTAACTAAAATTAATTTTCCATTTGGTTTATTTTTGACATTTTCATAAATTTTATTTGAAATTTTTGCCTTGTATTTTCCATATTCTTCAACATACTCATCTGGAATATTTAATTTATCTGCAATTTTATTTATTTTTTCTAATTTTGTATTTCTTGAAATCTCAATATCTGTCATTTTCCATCCTTTCATTTTTT
>CACWHO010000178.1:843-2145 GCA_902760765.1 uncultured Eubacteriales bacterium
GTATGTCCTAATGTTTCCACTAATTTATCTGAAGTTAATTTTTCTTCTCCAGGTTTTTGATTTTCTACTATTTTATTTAATACTTGTGCTTGTTTACCAGCTGCCTGTCTAACATTACATGCATCATACATTACTATAAATGCAAATATTACAGACATTGCAAACATTGCATTATCTACACCTTCGTATTTTCCAATTAATGTTGCCAAGTTTGCAACAATCGCAGAATGTGAACTTGGCATACCACCTGAACCTGAAATTCTCCTCCAACAAAATTTTTTGCTTTTTATTGAATCATAAATAACTTTATAAACTTGAATTGCAAGCCATACAAGAAATGGCACATAAATATATTTATTTTGCATCATACTAATTAATTCACTCACAACTTTCTCCGTCCTTATACTTTTTTATTCTTGATTATTAGAAATAAACTCTTCTTCTTTTATTTCTCCATTTTCTTCTAAAAGAATTGTTATTTTCTTTTCTGCATCTTCTAACATTTTATTGCACTTTTTTGATAATTGGATTCCTTCTTCAAATTTTGAAATTGAGTCTTCTAAATTTAAATTGCCATTTTCAAGTTCATTTACAATTCCTTCTAATTTTTCCATATTTTCTTCAAAATTTTCTTTTACCATTTTGATTGATATCCTTTCAAATAAAAACTAATTTTCTGTAACTACACCTGTTGCAACATTTACTGTATAGCTTGTTATATATTCTGTTGTTGTTTTATTTTTTACTACTACATTGTATGTTCCATTTTGATTTAATGTAGCATCAAATGCATATGAATCAACAGAAATTCCCCATTCTTTTTTTGCAAGTTCAATTGCCTTGTTTTCATTCTCTTTTTCATTATTTCCTTGTGTGCTTTCTTCCTCTTCTTTGCCAACTACTTTGTTATTTGTTGTGTTAATAGATGAATTACTTTGGTTTGTATATTGCACATTATCAATAATATTAGTCTCGTTTTCTGAAACAGAATTATCTATAACATTTTCTACAGTATTATTTTCCATAACATTATTATCAAAATATTTTTCTAAAGTATTAAATTCATCATTTTTTTTAGTTGGTTTATTTTTTATATTTTTATTAATAAATATTCCTTTTCACCATTCGTCATTTTACTACCCTCTTTATTAAATTGATAGTGCCAACTTAAAATATCTTTTCAATATTTTTATAAATTATTTGTACTACAATTAATTTATATTTTTATATTATTTTAGCATTTTTACTTCCATCTATAAATTTTAATAATATTTTATCATCTTTTTTCAAGTCTTTTGCACT
>CACWHO010000179.1 GCA_902760765.1 uncultured Eubacteriales bacterium
TAAAAATAGTTGAAGTTTTTTAAATTGACAAAAAGTCAAAAATAATATATTATTCTATTGTAAAATTTGTTAATAAAATCTAAATTTAATACATAATTTATAATAATTTTGTTAACATAGGTTTATAGGCAAATCCTTTTTAAAAACCTAAATTTATTTATAAGGAGAACCATATTATGGTTAAGAACAAATCTAGATTTATTGCATTTTTTGCAATATTATTTTTGATTCTTTCTGCTACATTTTCATTTGCAGATAATGAAGTAGTAGAAAATAATGCAGTTAATTCTGCAAGTAATACATCAATTGAAAATGCTGTTTCTGATTTAGCATCAAAAGAATCTTCTTACAAAAATAAAGATGTTTATTTAGGTGGTGAAGATTTTGATGTAAATTATATAGTAGATGGAAACTTATTTGTTTGTGCTGATACAGTTACTATTAATTCACAAATTGGTGGAGATGCTTTTATTATTGCAGATAAAGTTGTTATTGGAGAAAATGGTTATGTCTTTGGAAATATATTTGCAGTGTGTGAATCTCTTGAAATAAAAGGAATTGTATACAATATTTATTCAGTTTCAAAAGATATAAATATTGATAAAGGATATGTTTATAGAGACATTAATTCATCTTGTGAAAATATAACAATAAATGGTGTAGTTGGAAGAAACGCTTTTATAAAATGTGAAAATATGAGCTTTAATACTATTGAAAATAGTAAAGGCCACATTTATGGTAATCTTGAGTATTCAGCTGAAAATAAAATAGATATTCCTGATGGAAGTATTTCTGGAAGTGTAAATTATACTGCTCCTAAAAAAGGTTCTAAAAAAGCTGCCATTACTTTTTCAATCCTTGTAGCATTGAATTTCATTATTTTTGTTTTAATAGTTTGGCTTATGTGCTTATGGCTTGCACCTAAATTCGTTAAAAACACTGAAAAATATACTGGAAAGAAAACATTACCTACAATTGGTTGGGGATTAGTTACATTATTTGCAATACCAATTATCTCAATAATGTTATTTGTATTTGTGTTGACTATAAAAGTTTCTGCATTCTTATTAGGAATTTATATTTTAGCATTATTTATTGCCAGTGCAATTATTTATTGCAAGTGCAATTTCATTGATTGTTTTGAATAATTATTTGTGTTCAAAATTGAAAATTAAAAATAAATATGCTATTTGTGGAATGCTTGTATTATGTAGTGCTGTAACATTTGCATTAACAATTGTTCCATATTTAAATGCTTTGATTTTACTTTGCTTAACTTCTTTTGGACTTGGAGTGTTAGTTGATAAAATAATTCCAAAGAAAAATAAAGATTAATTTAAAAAATCAAAATAATTTAAAAATTGTAGTAATTGATTTAGAAAAATAAAAAAGTAGAAATTTTATAATTTTTAATATTAAGTGGGGACCGTTCAAAAATTCTCAAAAGTTTGTAAAACTTTTGTAAGAATTTTTAGAATGGGGAAATATTAAAAATTTAAAATTCTACTTTTTTATTTTTAAAAACTTAATTATTTTTATTTAAATTAATTTTCATTTTTAAATTCATCAATTATTACTTTATAATTTTTTGCAAGTAATATTGCTGTTCCAGAAACTAAGATATTAGCACCTGCTTTTTTTACTGCATCAACTGTCATTAAATTTATTCCACCATCTGCTTCTATATCAACTTCCAAATTATTTTCATCAATATATTTTTTTAAACTTGCAATTTTATTAACCATATCTTTTAAAAGAGTTTGTCCACCCTTTCCAGGTTCAACAGTCATTATTAGGCATACATGAATATATGGTAAAAATTCTAAAATCTCTTTAATATCTGTTTCTGGCTTAATGCTTAAACCAACTTTACATCCATTTGATTTTATTTTATTTATGTATTTTATGACTTCTTCTTTATTTTTGCATGCTTCATAATGAAATGTTATAATATTAGGATTTACAGGCAAAAAATCTTCTATTGCCTTATCTATATCTTCTACCATCAAATGTATATCTAAATGCATATTTGATATTCTTCTAACATAACTTGCATTTGCTATCATTTGTTGATATGTGTTTTTTTCTACAAATTTTCCATCCATAACATCTATATGTATATAATCAGAGCCTGCTTGTTCTAACCCTAAAATTGTTTTTGCCTCTTTACCATTTTCCATTGAAAGTATTGATGTTGATACTTCTA
>CACWHO010000180.1 GCA_902760765.1 uncultured Eubacteriales bacterium
AAAACAAAAATATGGTGAACATGTAAATGACCACCAAATTGATATTGTTCAGACTTTTAATGAAAAGGGTTATTTAATAGGATTAAATGATGTAGAAGAATTAAAAGATGCAATTAGAAAAATAGATGATTTTAAACCAAGAAAATATGAACAAAATAATGAATTAATGTTAAAAACAATTGAAGATTTTATTGGATAGTCTATTTTAAAAGGCAAAAGTAGTTTCAAATAAAAACTTTATGGCACAAAAACAAAAGGGGAGAGTTATGAACGAAGATAGAATAATAAATCCACAATTAGAAGATGAAAAAGAAGAAATAATTGAAAAATCTATTAGACCACAAACCTTAGATGAGTATATAGGACAGGACAAAGTAAAAGAAAACATGAGAATATATATAGAATCTGCAAAAAAAAGAGGGGAACCATTAGACCACTGCTTATTATATGGACCTCCTGGACTTGGTAAAACTACACTTTCTATTATTATTGCAAATGAAATGGGTGCACGGGAGATTTGGCATCAATACTTACGAACTTAAAGGAAAATGATGTTTTATTTATAGATGAAATCCACAGGCTAAACAAAAATGTTGAAGAAATTTTGTATCCAGCATTAGAAGATTTCACATTAGACATTGTTATTGGAAAAGGTCCTAGCAGTAGGTCAATAAGAATTGATTTGCCAAAATTTACACTTATTGGAGCAACAACAAAGGCAGGTTCTTTAACAACACCATTAAGAGATAGATTTGGAATTGTAAGTAGACTTGAATTATATAGTGTTCAAGACCTAAAAAAGATTGTTAAAAGAACTGCAAAAATCTTAAATGTAAATATTGATGATAGCGCAACAACAGAAATTGCAAAAAGGTCAAGAGGGACACCAAGAATTGCAAATAGACTTTTAAAAAGAGTTAGAGATTATGCAATAGTTAAAGGTACAGGAGATATAGATTTAAGCATAACAAAATACACATTAGAAAAATTAGAAATTGATGAATTAGGCTTAGATGATATAGATAGAAAATTACTAGAAACAATGATTGTGCAATATAATGGTAGACCAGTTGGAATTGAAGCATTAGCAGTTACTGTAGGAGAAGAAATAGACACAATAGAAGATGTTTATGAACCATATTTGATACAAATTGGATTTATTTCTAGAACACCAAGGGGGAGAATTGTACTTAAACCAGCATATGAACATTTAGGATATGCATATAAAGAAGAGTAAAAGCAAGTTAGATATAATAAAGAATGAACATTATGTTTATAAAAACATATTTAAGATAAATTTTAGGGAGAAAAAATTGAAAAAAACAAATTTAAAAAATATTTTATTTTGCATTTTTTCTTTTGTAATAATTTTTTCAATAATTGTAGTAAAACCATTATCAGACTTAGATGAAATATGGAATTATAACACGGCAAGGGCAGTTAGCATTGGGCTAATACCATATAAAGATAGCTGCAATACTTTGGACAGGTATATTTTTTACAACATATAAAATATTAGAAAAATTATTTAAAGAAGAAAATTTTGCATTTATAGTTACTATAATTATTGGAATAATTTGCAGAGATATTTTTTGTATAGATTATAATGTGGCAGTTTTATTAATTTCACTAATTATATTATACATGGAATTAAATAGAAACAATGAAAAAAAACAAACTAAAAGAGATTATATTATTGGTATTTTAGCTGGAATTGCAATATGCACAAAACAAAGCATAGGCTTAACACTTTCATTTGTAGTAGTATTATATAATTTATTATTAATAAAAAACAAAGATGAAGCAAAAGAATATTTAAAAATTAGTTTAAAAAGAATTGTTGGAATTTTAATACCTTTAATAATTATGATTTTGTATTTATTAATAACAGGAGTAATGAATGAATTTATAAATTATGCTATTCTTGGGATAAAAACATTTTCAAATAAAATTCCATATTATAAATTATTTGAAAATAGCAATTTTGAAATTAGAATTTTATCAAAGTTAGTTCCAATTTTTATAATTTTAACTGGAACAATACTGCTTATATCTAAGATATCAAAAAAACAAGATAAAAAAACAAATAATTTATTTACAATATTTATTTATAGCTTCTCAATAATTATTGTAATGTATCCAATTGCAGATAAAATTCACTTCTTACTTGGAAGTTATATTACAATAATAGAAATTGCATATTTAATTTATTTATTAGGATATTCTATAAATAGTAAAATAAAATTCAAGAAAAAACTTTTTATTTATAAAACAATCACATTGATTTGTGAAATTGCACTTTTTGTTTTTACATTTAAATTTGGGATTGAAAATACAATTGAATATGCTAAACAAGACAAAAATACTGATATAAAACACTATAAATATATTTAT
>CACWHO010000181.1:0-1457 GCA_902760765.1 uncultured Eubacteriales bacterium
GTATTATTTTCTTGTAAAAAAGCTTTTTATTTTGCCAAAAAATCCTTCTTTTTTTCTTCCAGGAATTGTTACTTCAACATTTTCTCCTAAAATACGTCTTGCAATTTCTATATATGCTTTTCCTGATGGTGCTTTTTTATTTGAAACTGCTGGCTCTCCTTTATTGGTTTGTGTAATTATGTTTTCATCTTCTGGTACAACACCAATCAAATTTATTGATAATAAATCTAATATGTCTTCCACATCCATCATTTCGCCTTTTTTTACCATCTCTGGTCTTAACCTATTTATTATCAATTCTGGATTTTTTATTTCAGATGCTTCTAATAAGCCAATAATTCTATCTGCGTCTCTAATAGATGAAATTTCAGCATTTGTTACAACTAAAGCTCTATCAGCTCCTGCAATAGCATTTTTAAATCCTTGTTCAATTCCTGCCGGACAATCTATAAGAATAAAGTCAAATTCTTCTCTTAATTTTGATGTTAGCTCTCTCATTTGCTTTTCATTTACAGCGCTTTTGTCTCTGGTTTGGGCTGCTGGTAGTAGAAATAAATCTTGGAATCTTTTATCTTTTATTAGAGCTTGTCTTAATTTGCATTTTTCCTCTACAACATCAACTATATCATATACTATTCTATTTTCTAGTCCCATAACAACATCAAGGTTTCTTAATCCAATGTCAGTATCAACCAATACTACTTTTTTTCCTCTCATTGCTAATGCTGCACCTAAATTTGCTGTAGTTGTAGTTTTTCCAACACCACCTTTTCCAGATGTTATGACTATAACTTCACCCATAACTTTCCTCCTTGCAAAATCTTCTTATATTATATTTGTATTTAGGGTAAAAGTCAATGCAAATATGCAAAATATTACAAAATTGTTACAAAAAATAAACAAGGTCATTAATTAATATTTTCATCATTAATAACCTTGTCTATTACATTATATATTTTTACTTTTATTTTCTACAATATTTTTTCTGTTTCAACTTTTTCTGTATCTAATTGTTCTGTTGAAACTGTACTTTCTGCATCAGTATCTTCGTTGTTTTCTTTTTCTTGATTGCTATTTTCTGAAATTACTTCCAAATTAGATATTGAAACTTCATAAGCAACTTTTTGTTCAACTTTTCCATCTTCATATTTCTTCTCATATGTTCTAGATTGAACTCTACCTACAATTTTTACTTCACTTCCAACTTCTAATTTTGAACAAAATCTTGCATTTCTGCCCCAGCAGATACAAGGAAGATAATCTGATTTGTTATAAGCTCTATTAACTGCAAGTAGCATATCTGTAATCTCTCTTCCAAATGGTGTTTGTCTGTAAATAGGTGGTTTGCAAATATAACCTTCTAGTACAATTTGATTTGATACTAAATCTTTGCTTGCAACTATTTCTTCATCACCTAAAAATTCAACATCTTTTGCAAATACAGTTAATACTAACTT
>CACWHO010000181.1:1472-2009 GCA_902760765.1 uncultured Eubacteriales bacterium
ATAAATTATTTTCCACAATATTTTCCTCCCTTAGAAAATGTTATCCATTGTATTTTTATTTCGTTCTGTACACTATCCATAATTATACACTATTTTTTTTGCTTTGTCTACATAAAATGTTAAAATTGTTTTATTTTTGTAATATTTTTGTAATTATTTTGTAATATTTCTTTTATTTTCACTTATTAATCATAATTTTCTTCTGCATCTACAACATTTTTGTTATTGTTTTTTATCGAATTCTCTTGTTGAGTATTAATACTTTTTGAATTCGTTTGTTGTGAATTGTTGGCACTGCTTGAATTAGTTTGTTGTAATTTATTATCACTTTTTGAATACGTTTGTTGCGAATTATTATCACTTTTTGAATACGTTTGTTGTGAATTGCTATTATTCAGAGAATTCTCTTGTTGAATATTATTACTATTTATTACATTTGTTGACGTCTTTATTATTTCATCATTCTTCCTACTTATCATAAAAGAAAATATAAATAGCATTGCCACAGTGCTTAATGATATTAAGTATGAAACTACT
>CACWHO010000182.1 GCA_902760765.1 uncultured Eubacteriales bacterium
TCAGATGCTTGTGCAATGTAATAATTGTCTTCTATATCTGCACTCATATATTCAACTTCATCAGTTAATTTATGTGTTTTTGGGTTAATTTTTCTATATGGTGTTTCAATAAATCCATATTCATTTATTCTTGCAAAACATGAAAGTGCTGAAATTAAACCAATATTTGGTCCTTCTGGAGATTCAATTGGGCATAATCTACCATAGTGTGTATAGTGGACATCTCTAACTTCGAATCCAGCTCTTTCTCTTGTAAGACCTCCAGGTCCTAATGCAGAGATTCTTCTTTTATGTGTTAATTCAGAAAGTGGGTTTGTTTGGTCCATAAATTGTGATAATTGTGAACTTCCAAAGAACTCTCTAATTGCAGAAGTTATTGGTTTTACATTTATTAATGTTTGTGGTGTAACAACATCAAGGTCTTGAACTGTCATTCTCTCTCTAATAACTCTTTCAAGTCTAGCAAGACCAATTCTAAATTGATTTTGTAATAACTCGCCAACACTTCTAATTCTACGATTTGATAAGTGGTCAATATCATCTACATTTCCTAGTTTGTGGTCAAGATTTAATAAATAGCTAACAGATGCAATCATATCTTCTGTTGTTATATGTTTTGGTACTAATTCATCAATTCTTTTTTCAATAACTTTTACTAAATCTTTTTTATCTGTATTATCAATAATGTCTTTTAAAACTTCATAATTTAGTTTTTAATATCTCTTGCAACTTCTTTTGAAATTATATCACCTGCTTGTACAAATACTTCTCCAGTTTCTTTGTTTACAATATCTTTAGCAGCAACTTTATCTGTAATTCTTGTTGCTAAATCTAATTTTTGGTTGTATTTATATCTACCAACTTTTGCTAAATCATATCTTCTATTATCATAGAATAAACCATCAAATAATGTTCTTGCAGCTTCTACTGTTGGTAATTCTCCTGGCCTTAATTTTTTATAAATTTCAATTAAAGCCTCTTCTTGTGTTTTAATTGGGTCTTTTGAAATTGTAGTATTTAATAGTGGTTCATCACCAAATACATCTCTAATTTGGTCATCTGTAACAATTCCAATTGCTCTTAATAATGTTGTTACTGGAATTTTTCTTGTTCTATCTACACGAACATATAAAAAACATCGTTTCCATCTGTTTCATATTCAAGCCATGCACCTCTAAGTGGCATAACCGTAGATGTAAATGTCTTTTTACCAGTTTTTGTGTCAAACTCTTCTGCATAGTAGCATCCAGGTGAACGAACTAATTGGCTAACAACAACTCTTTCAGCACCATTTATAATAAATGTACCACTATCGGTCATTAATGGGAAATCACCTAAATAGATTTCTTGTTCTTTAATTTCTCCTGTTTCACGGTTAATTAAACGAACTTTAACATGTAGTCTGCTAGAATATGTTGCATCTCTTTCTTTTGCTTCTTCAACTGAATACTTTGTTTTGTCTTCCATAAAATAGGATTGCCAGAATAATCTTCTATTGGTGAAATATCTCTTAATACTTCTCCTAATCCTTCTTTAATAAACCAGTCATAAGAATCTTTTTGTACTTTGATTAGGTTTGGCATTTCGATAAAGTCTCCAACTTTAGCAAAATCTTTTCTTGAAACTTTTTCATATTGAATGTCTTTTACTTTCAAAAAAATCACTCCTTAAATAAAATTTAAAGCAGAGTTTTTTTCTAGAAAAATGCTTGACATGCATTAGACATAGAAATAAATTTATTGATTTTAAGAAAAGCCCCTCTTAGAATATAATTACTAGTATAAATAAGATAATTTGTCTGCTTTGCAAATTATCTTAAGTATATTTTGGTTATATTTAATTCCTCTTTTCAAAAAATGATTAACAAAATTGTTTTGAATAAACCTATTTATTATAATAACACAATTTTCTTACGGAAGTCAAGCATTTGAATGATTTTTTTACAAATTTTTAACATTTTTCTTACATTTTAAATTAGCTCAAAAAATAGTATCTATTTTTTGAGCTAATTTTTAGCAATTTCCATCGCCACAATATTCATTTTTAAAAAATTCTTTAAAGATTTTTTCTTCATCATTTAAAATTTCTTCAGTTAATTCCTGATATGCATTACTTTGTAATTTAGAAATTCCTGTTGTATATCTTTTTATTTTTCCACTTTGTATGTACATAAAGCTTGGAGCATAAATTCTCTTTTCCCCTACATTAACTTTATTTCCATCATTACCTGTTAAAGTATAATCTTCTAAGTAAGAATCAAAGTAGTTTAATAGCTTTTTATAACTTTCTGTTCCTTCTGTTAGCTTTTTAGGATTGCCATCTTCTAGAACATATCTATCGCCTTTCCATATTTCAACATAATAAATCCTACTTATATTATTTTCCTTTGCAACTTTTATACATTCTTCAATAACATCTCTGCACCATGGGCATTGTTCATCTCCAAAAAATACATAAAAAGATTTATTATCTTCAATCATTTTTACCAATTCATCAGCACTAATCTCATAAAATGGGTTTATTGAATCAATATCTACATTTTTTAATGTTCCATTACTTATTGTACTATTATTGTACTAATAATGTTTTCTTCATTTTTGTTATTTTCGTTGTTTGCCTGTTGTTTATTAACACTTTCATATTTTTCTTTAAATACTTCTGAACTTGTCTTATTTTTTATTTCATTCTCTGATGTTTTTGTATTTTCTTTTGATTTAAAAATAAAACATAATATTCCGAAAACTATTAAAACAACAATCAAAACGATAATTGTTATCTTCTTTTTCATTTATGCTCCTTAAGTTTATAAAAATTTATGTTACAAATTTAATAATATTTATATTTTGCAAATCTAATTATTAAACTTCATTGTTTCTGACAAAACTACTTTTGAAAATTGTACCCCTATGTCTTCAAATTTTGAAGTAATTTTTGTATTCCATTCTGTTTCCTGGCCAGGTTCTACTGATTCAATAACAGAATATAAATTTTCTATTTCTTTTCCATTTTTATCTAAAATTTGAATTCTCATTAATTGTCCTTTTAATGCTACAGAACCATTATTTCTTACAGTAGTTTTTAAAATATTTTGTTCTCCCAATTGTGCATGTTTAATATCTTTTATAGTTAATTCCTGAGCTGATTTTTCAATTTTTCAATAGTTGGTATCTCATTTTCAAAAAAATTTGTCTCTCCTGGTTGAGTTGTTCCTTCTACATTAGTTGTAGTTTGCTCATTTTGTGTAGATTGTGCATTATCTTGGGTGTTTTCTTTTGTTTTTGTAACTTGTGAGTTGTTTTTATCAAATTCTATTGTAGAATCTGGATTAAATGTTGCAACTTTTTTATTTCTTTTTACTTCCAATCCTAATATAAAGCAAATAACAACTAAAATTTCTATTATTAAAATAATTATAAATGTTTTCCTTTTCATATCTTCTCCTATTTTTCTAACATATCTAATATAATATTTTCTAATTGGTCTTCTTCAATTTTACCAATAATTTTTGTATAAACTAATTTGTCATTTTCTTTA
>CACWHO010000183.1 GCA_902760765.1 uncultured Eubacteriales bacterium
AATTTTACACTATTAATTTCCAAAATGTATTGACAATTAAGCAATAAATCTGTATAATATTAAAGTGACTTATAGAGAGAATTATTCTAAAGCATAAGGAGGGATTAAGATGGCACAACCAAAAAGAAAATGGTCTAAACAAAGAACACATACTAAAAGATCAACATGGAAATTAGAAAATAAAAACCTTGTTGAATGTCCTCATTGCCACAAATTAATGATGCAACATAGAGTATGCCCAAGCTGTGGTTATTATGATGGAGAAGAAGTAATTTCTAAAAAGGCCGAATAAAAAATTATTATTTTAAATATTATAGAGAGAGAATATTGTTATTTTAGTGCAAAACGGTATTTATTTCTCGGAAAGGATATTGAAATGAAGGAAGGAATACATCCAGAGTATGGTGAATCAACAATTACTTGTGCTTGTGGAAATGTAATGAAGACAAATTCAACTAAAAAAGACATGAAAGTTGATATTTGTTCAAAATGTCATCCTTTTTGGACTGGTAATTTAAGAAAAGAAACAACTGGTGGAAAAGCTGCAAAATTCAAACAAAAATATGGAATTCAATAATAATAACAATAATAGTATAATATGGGCGCCAATTTATTCAACTGGCGTCTTTATTTTATAAAATGTAATATTATAATTCAAATAAAAAGAAATAAGGAATGAAAAATGAAAGTTAACAATGAAATAGAAAAATGGTGTAAAAAAATAGAAGAAATAAATAATGGAACTCAGAAAAATTATTTTATAATGACAATGGGATGCCAATTAAATGAAAATGATTCAGAAAAATTAGCAGGAATATTAGCAAATTGTGGCTACAAGAAAACAGATAATGTAGAAAACGCCGACATTATTGTATTTAATACTTGTTGCGTAAGAGAAAATGCAGAAGAAAGATTACTTGGAAAATTAGGTGAGGTTAAAAAATTCAAAGAGGAAAAAGGCATGCATGATGCAAGAAAAAAACATGGTCAATAAACTAAAAGAGAGCTACCCATTTGTTGACATTGTTTTTGGAACACATACACTTGAGGAATTTCCTAAAGATTTATATTTTGCACTTTCAGAAAATAAGAAAATCACTGATATATTAGATGAAGGTCAAGCATTTGAAGATATTCCAATTATTAGAAATGACAAATATAAAGCATCTGTTACTATAATGAATGGATGCAATAATTTTTGCACATACTGCATTGTTCCATATGTAAGAGGAAGATAAGGAAATAACACTATTAGGACAGAATGTAAATTCATACTTAGTAAATGAAAAAAGCAAAAATCCAGATTTAAAATATGAAGTTACTATTAGAAAAACAATTGAAAACTCAAATCATGAAAACAATTGCAAGAGAATAAATGATAAGTTGGATTTAGAAAATGTTGCTGGTAATACAAATAATACAAGTAACATATGTAATAACTCAAGTGTAACCATGGTTGTAGATTCATTTGCAACATTATTATATGCAATAAATGAAATTGATGGAATTGAAAGAATTAGATTTATTTCTCCACATCCAAAAGATTTCACTGATGATGTAACTCCACATCCAAAAGATTTCACTGATGATGTAATAGAAGCAATAAAAGACTGTGATAAAGTATGTAAATTAATTCATTTACCATTGCAATCAGGAAGCACTAATGTTCTAAATAAAATGAATAGAAAATATACTAAAGAACAATACTTGAATTTAGCATATAAGATAAAACAAAAAATACCTGAAGTTAGATTTTCAACAGATATAATTGTTGGTTTTCCAGGTGAAACAGATGAAGACTTTGAAGACTAGTAGAAGAAAGAAATAAAGAATATATTGGAACTATTCAAAATGTGCTTGTTGAAGGAAAAAGTAAGACAAATGAAAACATGTTAACAGGAAGAAGCGAGTTTAATAAAGTTGTTGTTTTTGAAGGCAAAAAAGAATTAATTGGAAAAATGGTAAAAATTAAAATTATTTCAGAACATATGTGGTATTTAAAAGGAGAATGTGATAAAATATAGACAACTTAGAATACATTGAAAATAAATGCATTAAAAATAAATATATTGAAATAAATACATTAAAACATAGATATCTTAAATGTTAATGAGAATTAATGAGAAAAATATAGACAACTTAAAAC
>CACWHO010000184.1 GCA_902760765.1 uncultured Eubacteriales bacterium
ATTTTCTAAAAACTCTTAGAAAATAGCTTATTTAAAATCATTTGACTGTTTTTGAATTCTAATGAATTTTCCTCAAAAACTGGTCTTTTATGGTCGAGGTGACTTACATTTATTTGCTATAAGTCAGTAGTTGCACGAATTGTAAATTTATTGAATGCACTTTGAATGCAAATAGCTTTCATAATAAAAAAATAAAAGAATTCATTTTTTAGATTGTTTTTTATATATTTTTAAAGTATAATAGTCACATCCTTTCAAAAGGAAATCTTTTAGAAAGGAGGGACATATAATGACATCATACGATTTAATTTGGCATTTGATAGAGTTACTTTTGAAAGATAAAGAAACAAAATCAGATGACAAATCGCAAAAAGAAGATTAGAAATAATCTTTGCAAGGGTGTATCGCAATTACACTCTTGTTTTTTTGTAAAAAATTGAACTAGGCGTTCGCAATCCACCTAGTTCGGACATATAATCGACATCATTCGATTAACTTAAGTTAAATATAGTATACTACTTTTTTTAGTATATGTCAAACAGTTTTTGAATATTCACGAATTAAAAAAGTTTAACAAAAATACTAGTAAAAAAAGTATAGAAGAAAAAGTCTATATTGCATTCAATATTTTAAGTGGTAAAATATATATAATGAATTCATTAGGAACACGAAAATCTCGTGTTCTTTTTTTATTACTAAAAAAGACCAACTATAAAAAGTCAAGTCTTTCTTAAAAAAAGTTTTAAAAATTAAAAAATAATATTTTAGACAAGATAAAAAGACTTTAATGAAAACATTATAGTTTTCGCTCAATACCAGTTAAAGCAACATAATGATGTTTTCCTTCTGCACGCTTTTTTATATAATAATCGTGCATAACAGGGTCATTATTAGAAGCAACCATAGCAGCTGTAAAAAGAGCATGTCTTAAATATGGAGAACCTCTTTTGGAAGTTTTCTCATTAGAAGATTTTTTATTGCCAGATTGATTTTCAGAAGGGTCAATACCAGCAAAAGCTGTTAATTTACTTGGTGAACTAAAATTATTAATGTCACCAATTTCAGCTAAAATAATTGGTGCAGTTACTTCACCAATTCCAGGAATGCTTTGTAAATGGTTATCAAGTTTAGAATAAATATCTTTAATTTTAACTTCCAATTCGTTAACTTGATTTTCGAGAAAGATAATTTGATTAACAAGTTGTTTGATTTCAAAAGAACAAGCATCACCAGTAAATTTTATACCAAAAGAATTTTTAGCTAAATTTTTGACTTCACGAACTTTATTGGTAGAATGATAACCACGAGAAGCCTTTTTCAACAAGTTAGCTAATTTTCTAGTATTAAAATTAATAACCTCATTAGGAGTTGGACAGTTAAGTAAAATTTGTTTAGAGGCTTCGCCAAAAATGTCAGAGAACAAATCCGAATATTCTGGGAAAACCTTATCTAAAATACCCGTAACTTGAATTTTTGCTTTAGAAATATTATCAACAAGATTTCTCCTATATCTAGTTAAATTTTTCAAAGCAAGTAAATCATCATTAGGTAAAGAAGCATGCTCAATGCCGTTAAAACTTAAGAAGTTGGCGATTAAAATAGAATCAATAACATCATTTTTCTGCTTACGATTAGTATAAGCTCCTCTGAAAGATTTTATTTGATAAGGATTAAAAACGGAAACGTTAAAACCTTTATCAGTTAGTGCAGAAAATAAAGAAAGCCAATAAGTGCCCTTCATTAGAATTAGTAAATTTGATAGCCTTAACTAGAATAGAGCCATCCTTAGCAATTAAAGAAGCTACATGATTAACTTTTGCAATATCAATACCTAAATAAAACATAATATAAACACCCTTTCTAATTTATGTTAGAGGCAACCCTCAATGTCTTTACAAGAATATAACCTAGCGACAAATAAAAGTCATTATTATAAAAATAATACTTATCCAACTTATTAATATCCGAATGTAAAGTAGAGGCTTTAGTCTTCAAAAAGAGCCTAACGCTCAGGGAGGTAGCTAAAACCACTCTAACAATTACAATAATTATACCATAAATTGGTCTAATATTATG
>CACWHO010000185.1 GCA_902760765.1 uncultured Eubacteriales bacterium
AATTAAATAAACTAAATCATTTTCGTTATTAATGCATTTTAAATTTTTATTTGGTAATTTATAAATTTCATTATCTTCTAAATCTACTGCTAATTTACTATTATAGTTTATCTTATCTTTTAATTTTTCAAGGGTTAATACTACTTTTGCTTTACTTGTTTCTAGCATATAATCAATTCTCTCTTTTGGGAAACTAGGGTCAATTGGAATATATGCTCCACCAGCTTTTACAACAGCAAGCATTGAAACAACAACTTCTATTGAACGGTTTGCCATAACTCCAATAATGTCATTTTTCCCAACTTTTAGTGTATTTCTTAAATAATATGCTAGGCTATTTGATTTTTCGTTTAATTCTTTATATGTTATTTTTTGATTATTACATACAAGCGCAATATTATCAGGTGTTTTTTCTGCTTGCTTTTCAAACAATGTAGAGATTGTTTGTGTTCTATCATAATCTTTTTTAGTATCGTTAAAATTAAATAAAATCTTATTTTTTTCTTTTTCTGAAAGCAATTCAATATCAGAAATTTTAATATCATTGTTTTCTATAACATTTTTTATAATATTTACAAAGTGTTCTGCTAATCTTTCTATTGTGTCTTTCTTAAATAATTTATTTCTTAAATAATTTAGTTGCATATTCAAAACTTAAATTTAGCTCATTATTTAAAGGTAATATTTCTATTGATAAATCAAATTTTGAAATACCAATATTTGGTGTATAAAATGTTGCTTTTTCTCCATCAAATTTCATTTCTGGAATTCTAAGTCTTTTACTAATTGGTCAAAAGGATATTCAGAGTTTTTAATTGCATTAAGTGATTTTTGTTTTACATTATTTAAAAATTCTATAAAGCTAATAGAATTATCTATATGTTCCTTTATTGGTAATGAATTTACAAACATTCCAACAATATTAAGTAATTCTGCTTTATCTCTACCAATTACTGGTGTTCCAACAACAATATCTTCTTGCATTGTATATTTTGAAAGTAAAATATAGTAACAAGAAAGTAAAATCATAAAATTAGATACATCCAATTTCTTTGATAATTCATTTATTTTGTTTGTTAATTCTTTTGAAATTTTTAAATGTATTTTATCTCCATCAAAATCTTGTGCTGCAGGTCTTGAGAAATCTGTTGGCAAATCTAATATTGGGATATTATTTTTAAATTCTTCTAGCCAGAACTTCTTGCTATTTTCAAATTTACCCATTCTGCATAATCTATGTATTTTAGTTTTAATGGTTCAAGTTCTTCTCCATTATACAATTTGCATAATTCATCATCTAATATTGAAAGTGACAAACCATCACTTATAATATGGTGCATATCTACTAATAATAGATTTTGATTATTTTTTTCTATAAAAGTTGCTCTTAATAATGGGGCCTTAGATAAATCAAATGGCTTTACAAATTTCTTTGCAATTTCATCAATATTTGTTAAATCTGTTTTTTGCGTTTCAATTTTGAATTCTACATTTTCTGTAATTTTTTGTCTTACATCTTCATCAATTATTTCAAATGAAGTACGTAAACTTGGATGTCTTTGTATTATCTGTTTAAAACATTTATTTAATTTCTCAATATCTGGCTTTTTATCAAATATAATAACATTTGGTAAATTGTAAGAAATTGAATTATTGCCATCTAGTTTTGAAGCATAATATATTCTTCTTTGCGCTGAAGAAACAGCATAATAGTTTTTATTTTCACATGGTATAATTTTTCTATATTCTTCAATTTGCTTTCCATCAATTAATTTTGCAAGTTCATCTAATTGTGGTTTATCAAATATTTCTGCAACACTTACATTTACATTAAATTTTGAAAGTATTACTGCAGAAAGTGTTATTGCAAGTAAAGAGTCCCCACCATTATCAAAAAAGTTTGAATTTGAACCAATATTTTTAGTTTCAAATAAATCTTCCCAAATTTTAGCAAGTTTTATTTCTGTTTTTGTTTTTGGCTCAATATATTTTTCCATATTATTTGTAATTACTGGTGCTGGAAGTGCTTTTGTAT
>CACWHO010000186.1:0-561 GCA_902760765.1 uncultured Eubacteriales bacterium
CCAGTATTAGTAGAAGGTAGAGCTATAAAATTACATCCATTAGTTTGTACAGCATTTAACGCAGACTTTGATGGTGATCAGATGGCTATTCACTTACCATTATCACTAGAAGCACAAGCAGAGTCAAGATATTTAATGCTTTCAACAAACAACCTATTAAAACCAACTGATGGAGCTCCAATCACAGAGCCATCACAAGATATGATTTTAGGTGCGTATTACTTAACAATTGATGTTGATGCATTACCAGAAGATACTCCTGAAGACACAAAGAGAAAAGGAACAAAAGGAGCTGGAAAATATTTTTCATCAATAGATGAAGCTGAAATGGCTTATGCAAATCATGATGTTGGTGTACACGCTAAAATTCATGTTAGAATGGCTGAATATGATGATGATGGAAATGAAATTGACCATGGAATTATTGAAACAACAATAGGAAAAATTATTTACAATAAAGGTATTCCACAAGATTTAGGTTATGTTGATAGAAGTAAAAAAGAAAATAAATTCAAACAAGAAATTTATTTCCCAGTAAAGAAGAAAGATTTAAAAAATATT
>CACWHO010000186.1:586-1872 GCA_902760765.1 uncultured Eubacteriales bacterium
GAAAGCATTGTTAGAAGAAGGACAAAAAGAAGTTGATAAGGTTACAATGCAGTATAGACGTGGTTTAATAACAGAAAATGAACGTTATCAAAGTGTTATAAAAATCTGGGAGGATGTTACAGATAAAGTAGCAGATGCAATGCAAAAGAATTTTGATGATTTGAACCCAATTTACATGATGTCTAAATCAGGTGCCCGTGGTAATATTTCTCAGTTACGTCAGGTTGCTGGTATGCGTGGACTTATGGCAAGTACAACTGGTAAAACAGTTGAAATTCCTATTAAGGCATCGTTCCGTGAAGGACTTGACCCATTAGAATACTTTATTTCAGCACATGGTGCCCGTAAAGGACTTTCAGATACTGCTTTAAGAACAGCAGACTCTGGATATCTGACGAAGGATTAGAAGTTTATGCAATTAAAGATGGAAACCAAGTAATTGAACCTTTACAAGAAAGAATTATTGGCAGATTCCCATTGCATGATATTAAAGATCCAAAAACTGGAGAAGTTATTGCTGATGTAAATAATATGATTACAGAAGAGCAAGCAAATAGAATTGTAGATGCAGGAATTGAAAGAGTAATTGTACGTTCACCACTTAACTGTAAATCAGAACATGGTGTATGTAGAAAATGCTATGGTATGAGCCTTGCAACAAGAACTGAAGTAAATATAGGAGAACCTATTGGAACAATAGCAGCTCAATCTATTGGTGAACCAGGTACTCAGCTTACTATGAGAACTATTCACTCTGGTGGTGTTGCAGGTGTTGCAGATATTACACAAGGTCTTCCAAGAGTTGAGGAGCTATTTGAAGCTCGTAAACCAAAGGGATTAGCTATTATTACTGAACTTTCTGGTAAAGTTTCAATCACTGAAGAAATGAAGAAGAAAAAGGTTACTGTTACTTCAAATGATAATAGCAAAACTTATGATATTCCATTTGGATCAAAAGTTTGTGTAACTGATGGTCAAGAAATAGAAATAGGTGACCCAATTACAGAAGGTTCTATTAACCCTAACGAGATTTTGAGTATTAAGGGACCAGAAGGTGTTCATGAATATCTTGTACAAGAAATTCAAAAAGTATATAGAAACCAAGGTGTTGATATCAATGATAAACACATAGAGGTTATTGCTAGACAAATGCTTAAGAAAGTTAAAATTGAAGATAGTGGTGATAGCGAAATATTACCAGGAACTCTTGTAGATATTAATGAATTAGAAAGAATTAATAAAAAACTTGAGAGTGAAGGAAAAGCACCTGCAACAGGTAAGAGAAT
>CACWHO010000186.1:1900-2798 GCA_902760765.1 uncultured Eubacteriales bacterium
GGAAAATGTTATTATTGGTAAGTTAATACCAGCTGGAACTGGAATGAAGAAATATCAACATACTTTCATAAACACAGAAAAATATGAAGAAGATGAAAATGGAAAGCCAGCTTCTCAAGAAAACGGAGAAAATGCAACTTTGATAACATCAGATGATAAACAAGAAAGCGGAGAAAATGCAACTTTGATATCATCAAATGATAAACAAGCAAGCGGAGAAAATGCAACTTTGATATCATCAGATGATAAACAAGGAAGCGGAGAAAATGAATCTAATAAAAATAAATCAATAGATTCTGACGCTGAAGAACAAGCTGAAAATAAAGCAAACGATGAAAATGCATAAAGTGGGAGCAAAAAAGTAAGTAAAAACAAGATAAAAGCATAACGGGAACAATTAAAAACATTGAAAAAAACATTGACAAGAAAGCATACATTGACTATAATAATATTGAAAGTTAAAATAGTCGAAAGGAGGATAATTATGAATTACATAAAAAGACATGCTGAAAAAGTAATGGGTGCTCAAGAAAAGATGTTTAAAGTTTTATTAATAACAGGAGCAAGGCAAGTTGGAAAAACAACAATGCTAAGAAATTTGAAACCTAATGTTAATTACTTAACATTAGATGATAAAATCTTGAATGATAATGCAGTTAGCGATCCAAATATGTTCTTAAAATCAAATCCATCACCATTAATAATAGATGAAATTCAGTATGCTCCAGATTTATTAAGATATATAAAGATAAATGTTGATAATAATGAGAAAAAGGCACAATACTATCTGACTGGATCACAACAATTTAATTTAATGAAAGATGTAACAGAGAGTTTAGCTGGTAGAGTTGGAATTCTAAATTTATTAGGTCTAAGCTTAAGAGAGATTGAAAATTGC
>CACWHO010000186.1:2823-3679 GCA_902760765.1 uncultured Eubacteriales bacterium
TATATGAAGAAAATGGAAATCCTGAATTGTATTATTCAATGTATGTAAGCACATATATTGAAAGAGATGTTAGAAATTTAACACAAGTAGGAGATACGCTTTCATTTCTAAAATTTATGACTGCATTGGCAAGCAGAATAGGTCAATTACTAAATTTAAATAGTGTTGCAAATGAAGTAGGAATCACGATTACAACAGCTCAAAGATGGTTGTCAATTTTAGTTACTTCAAACATTGTTTATATTTTGGAGCCGTATTATAATAATATAATGAAAAGAGCTGTAAAAACACCAAAAGTTTACTTTCTTGATACTGGTCTTGCCGCATATTTAACAAGATGGAGTAATAAGGATGTATTGCAAAATGGCAATATGTCAGGAAATTTCTTTGAAAATTTTGTAATTGTAGAAATATTAAAAAGTTATTATAATCATGGAGAATTGCAACCACCATTATATTTCTATAGGGACAAAGAGAAGAGAGAAATAGACTTATTAATTGAACAAAATGGAAAATTATTTCCAATAGAAATAAAGAAAAGTGCAAGTCCAACAAAAGAAATGATTAAAAACTTTAGTGTACTTGAAAACATTGGAGAAATAGGAGAAGGTGCAATAATTTGCATGTATGATAAAGTTCAAAATTTAGATGAAAAAAATAGAATAATTCCATATAATTATTTATAAATATTGCTAATTGACAATTTAAAAATGAGATTATATAATATGAGTATGCAAGGAAGGTAACTTTATACGCCTCCAAGTAAAACATGAAAGGAACATTTAAATGAAAGATTTAATAGAAATTAGATGGCACGGAAGAGGTGGTCAAGGAGCTAAAACTGCATCATTGTTAT
>CACWHO010000186.1:3723-4289 GCA_902760765.1 uncultured Eubacteriales bacterium
TATGTTGTAGTAGTTGATGAAACACTTTTAAAAGCAGTCGATGTTACAAATGGATTAAAAGAAAAAGGTGCAATAGTTATTAACACAACAAAATCATTGAATGAAATAAAACCATTGCTAAAAGATTATAATGGAAACATTTATACAATAGATGCTAAAAAAATATCAGAAGATGCACTAGGAAAATATTTTCCAAATGTACCAATGTTAGCAGCAATAGAAAAAATAGCAGGAATTATGCCTGATGATGATTTTATAAAAAATATGGAAGAATCATTTAAACATAAATTTGCTAAAAAGCCTGAAGTAATTGATGGAAATATGCAAGCATTAAAAATAGCATTAAATAACATAAAAAAATTGCAATAACACAATAATGTGATAATGTAATAAAGCAATAATGAAATAACACAGTAATGTGATATTGAAATAACATGAAAATGCATACAAGATAATGACTTATAAGCTAATTGCGAAAGAAACAAAGTGTAATATGAATAATTAATGGGCTTATGAAAGGAGAGATGATGGAGATAAATAAAGATTCAACTTGGGAAGAGATTACA
>CACWHO010000186.1:4385-5081 GCA_902760765.1 uncultured Eubacteriales bacterium
TTGCCCAGATGATGCAATACCTGTAGGAAAAGATATGAAAAGATTAGATTTTAATTATGATTATTGCAAAGGATGTGGCATATGTGCAAAAGTTTGCCCTTTTGGTGCGATAACAATGGAAGAAGAGAAAAACTAATAGGTTAATAAAAATAGTATTAATTAGAAAATACATAATATATTGATGTTGTTCCATTCGCAGAAAGCCTCAATATATTATAAAAAATAAAAAGGAAATTATAAAAAATAAAAAGAAAAAAATAAAGGAAAAATTAAAAGAATAGGAAAGTGAGTGATAGAATGAGTATTAGAGAACGTTTAAGTGGAAATGAAGCGGTTGCTTTTGCAATGAAACAGATAAATCCAGATGTAGTTGCAGCATTTCCAATTACACCTTCAACAGAAATTCCACAATATTTTTCAACCTATGTAGATAATGGAGAGGTTGATACAGAATTTATAGCAGTTGAAGGTGAGAATAGTGCAATGTCAGCATGTATTGGTGCTGAAGCAGCAGGTGCCAGAGCTATGACAGCAACATCAGCCAATGGTTTGGAATATATGTGGGAAATGGTACAAATTGCTTCGGGCTCAAGATTACCAATAGTTATGGCACTAGTAGATAGAGCAATATCAGGACCATTAAATATACACAGTGACCATTCAGATGCAATGGCTGTAAGAGATAGTGGATGGATA
>CACWHO010000187.1 GCA_902760765.1 uncultured Eubacteriales bacterium
AAATACAGCAAAAGCATTTAATAATTATAAAGCAAAGACTGGAATGAGTGATGAAGAAATTTCTAAAAGAGCAATGTCACTATTAAAAGGAGATGTAGACCCAGAAAATGATAATGATAAAGAGCTTAAGAGTGCATTAATTGATATGACAAATTATTATAGAGCAGAAGGAAACGATGCAGAAGAAAGTTATAAAAAGACAAATCAGGTATTAGAAGATATAACAACAGGGGCACAAGGAGAAGAAACAAGAGTTTCTAGATTTTCTGGCCATATAAAAGAAAAACACTATAAGCACCTGGCAAAAAGCTACAGAAAAAAATCTCTTGATACAGCAAAATATACAGAAGAAGAAAGAGATAAATTTGCAAGAAAAAGCGAAGAAGCAAAGCAATTTATAAGAGATACATGCTAGAGAAGATTTTGTAAAAAGGGACAACAATAATAATCAATAGAAATAGTAACAATAAATAGCAACAATCAATAACAACAACAAATATCAACAATAAATATCAATAATCAACAACAGATAATATCAAAAATGTATTAAAAATATGTATAAGGAGGTGAGCAAAATAAACGAAGACAATGACAAATCTACTCTTAATGGAGGAAATGAAGAAAAACAAGCAAGAGACAATGTAAAAGCAACTGCTAATAAAGTAAAAAATTCAGCACAAAACAAAGCAAAAAAGGTTTTACAAAATAAAAAAGTTAGAGCATTTATTTTAGCTCACTTACCATTAAACTAGATTTAGCACAATATATGGAAAATATGGGATATGATATTCAAACTTATGGTCTTGGAGAAGTTACTTATAAAGATGATGGGAAAGGTCTAAATAATAGAAACGGGAAAACAAGAGAGATAGAAAAAATAGGCAAAACCGTAGATGGAAAGAACTATTTGCAAGCATACATTGCTGCAGATGAAAATACATATGTTTTAGCACAATACAATGTATTCGGAGCCATGAAGTCTGCAATAGACACAATATTTGGCAGTGACCAAGACTCTGCAGAAATAAGTGATGCAAAAACGATAGATGAGGCCTCAAAAGAAAAATCAACAGGAATGATAAATGTTGAGGGGTATGACGAAGGAATCATGAAAACTGAAAATTCAGCATTTGTAAGCATAGATAGGAACAATAAACAAATGATAGTATATACAAATGCATTAAAACCATCTAATTTACTTACAGCAAGAGTAACAAGACCATTAACTGATTTATTTAATAGAACAATATTTGGAACTGAAAGTGTAAAATGGGGAAATGTATTTAGATATGACTTAGACAATTGGTCAGCAAGATAT
This sequence comes from uncultured Eubacteriales bacterium, assembly GCA_902760765.1. GTDB lineage: Bacteria > Bacillota > Clostridia > TANB77 > CAG-508 > CAG-269. The sequence continues at coordinate 1,319 of CACWHO010000187.1, forward strand.
GGAAGACCAAAAGAATTGCTATTAGCAATACATTTATCAACAATGATGCCGGACTTAGCATATCAAATAGCAACAAGTGAGGATTTTAATACAAAAGTAAATATTGGAATGGAAGATGTAATTTTAACATTTGATGTAGATGCCACAAAAGCTGATGACACATTAAAAACTGAAGAAATTGTCAAATTATTTTTAAATAATTGCCTAGGAACGGGTGATGTAGAAGTAGATGAAGAGGGAGAAGAAACTGGAGACTTTGAAAAAAACGATAAATATAATGAAATATTAAGTCAACTGGATGAGGATGAAAAAAAAAATTTTTTGAGTGCAGAAGCAAAAGCTAATGGAGATTCAGGGATATGGGAATCAATTTCAGGAAAATTTTCTAAAATTGATATCTTGGATTTATTTAGTAAAGATTCAAATACATACATATATTTAAATGAAAGTGATGATAATATACCAGGCACAAATTGGACATACAATGAAATTATTAATTTGGCAGAACTAGCATATAAAGGTAATTTAGGAGAAGCTATAACAGATGAAAGCGGAACTAATGGAGATATTAAATCTGGAGTAACAGGCGTAAAATGGCCATTTATTAGAAGTGTTACAAAACATTGGTATTACAAGGATATTGATTTTACAAAAAATGCATACAGAGTTGCTAAAACAGCAACAAAGACGATAGATTATATTCCAGAGGATAAAAATAATCCTTTAAAAAAAGATGATATTTCAATAAAATTAAATGCAACATTACAAGCAGATTATGGAGTAATATACCAAGTATGCGAG
>CACWHO010000188.1:0-518 GCA_902760765.1 uncultured Eubacteriales bacterium
CAGAAACAACAGCAATAGCAACTGCACAAACAGTATCACAACAAGTAGGAAAACAAGTAGGCCAAACAGTTGCAGAACAAGTTGCAAACCAAGTAAAAGAAGGAGCATTAAAGCAAGTTGCATCAAGCATGAAAGAATTAACAGATGGGTTAGATACATTATCAAATGGAGTTGACCAATTATACACAGGTTCAAGCCAATTAGCAACAGGTACATCAGACTTATCAAATGGAATTAATGAATTTAATAGAGATGGAATAAACAAAATTGTAAACGCTGTTAACACAGATGTTAAAGACGTTGAAGACAGAGTAAAAGCATTAAAAGACTTAGCAAATGAATATAAATCATTTGCAGGAATAAATGAAAAAGACGAAGGGACAGTTTCATTTATCACTACAATTGACAGCATAAAAAAGGAAGATTTTGAAAAAGAAAATGCACAAGCAACTAACGGAAATACTACAAATGAAACAGTAGCAAACGAAACAATTTCAAATCAAGACAGCAAAAACGAA
>CACWHO010000188.1:530-2096 GCA_902760765.1 uncultured Eubacteriales bacterium
ATTAACAAAATAGAGCAAATAAATATTGAATAATAAAAAGTAAATACAATAAAGCATCTGACGATAAAAACGATGAAAAAAACATCAAGTAATTATAAAAAAAAAAGTGGATTTAGGAGCATTTTAATAAGGGTAATTCTTATTAAAAATGCTCCTAACTTTTTTTATCTTGCATTTAATAAATGATAGGCAAATTCTCATAGCAAAGTCAGTTTTTGATTAAAAAATCTTTGTATGATAGATTATGCAGGAGAGAAGACCGTATATGGAGAAATAATATCAAAAGAAAAGGTAAAAAATACAATAGGAAAATTAAAATTAGATAACAAAATAATACGACCAGAAAAAAGAATACTTGCAAAAGTGTGATGAAAAGCATAAAAATACTTGGTATATTTTGAAAGAATTTGGAGAGGAAGAATATGAAAATATTGCATATTTTAACTTCGATCATGATGAAAATTTAAAAGAGCTATTTGTTAACACAAAAGATCCTAAAAGAATACTGGAACAATTAGCACTTGTAGCTGGAAAAGCTATAAAGCCAGGAAAAACATTAATAATATTTGATGAAATTCAAGAATGCTCAGATGCTCTAAATTCTTTAAAATATTTTCAAGAAGAAGCAAACGAATATCATGTAGCTTGTGCAGGAAGTTTACTTGGAATAAAATTATCACACACTTCATTTCCAGTAGGAAAAGTAGAATATTTAGAAATGTACCCTATGACATTTTCAGAATTTTTAATGGCTGATGGATCACAAAATTTAGTAGAATATTATAGGAGGTATGCCAGAAGCAGTTAGAACTTGGGTTAATACGAGGGACATTGAAGCAGTGAATAGAATCCAAAGTCAGATTTTACAAGGATATGAAGACGATTTTGGGAAACATATTGACACATCAAATATGCAAGCTAAAATTTCTATTATATGGGAAAGCATAATATCACAATTATCAAAAGAAAATAAAAAATTCTTATATCAAACAGCAAAAGATGGAGCTAGGGCGAGGGAATATGAAGATGCAGTTAATTGGCTTAATGATGCTAATATAGTTCATAAAATATTTAATATCACAAAGCCAGATTTCCCACTAAACGCATATACAGATTTAAGTAGCTTCAAATTATATATGTCTGATGTTGGATTACTAAGGAGAAAAGCAAACTTAGATTCTAAAATAATAATAGAAGGAAACAAACTATTTGAAGAATTTAAAGGGGCACTAACAGAAAACTTTATTTTAGATATGTTATTATTTAAATTTGAAGGCAAACCAAATTATTATACATTTGATAGACACGAAATAGACTTTATTTTGCAATATAAAAATGAAATAATCCCAATAGAAGTAAAATCGTGTGAAAACATTAATAACATTAGTTTAACAAGATTCAATTCTTTAAACAAAAACAAAATTTCTATAAGATTTTCTGCGAGAAACCTTGATATGAGTGGAAAAATAATAAATGTGCCAATATTTATGGCAGAATATGTAGACAAAATAATTGAAATGGGATTAGAAAAGAATATTTAAAATGTGATTAGAAAAAAATATATAG
>CACWHO010000189.1:0-587 GCA_902760765.1 uncultured Eubacteriales bacterium
AAGTCTTGGAATACAACTCCCATACTTCTTCTTAAATATGGTACTCTTGATTGTTTTAAAAATGTTGTGTCTTTGCCATTTATAATAATATGTCCAGATGTTGGTTCTTCTTCTTTTAATATTAATTTTATTAATGTTGATTTTCCGCTTCCAGATTGTCCAACTAAAAACGCAAATTCTCCTTTATTTATAACAAAGTTTGCATTTTTTACTGCCTCTGTACCAGTGCTATATGTCTTTGATACATTTCTAAATTCTATCATTTATTTTTCATCCTTTCAGTCTCAAAAGTCGAATTTTTTATCTATAATATCATATCAGTTATGGTATATTTTTTCAATAGTTTTCACCAAAAAATCACATGAAATTCCAAAATAATTCATTAGTTCTTCAGCTTTACCAGATTTTCCAAAAGTGTCCTGTATTCCAAGTCTTACAAGCTTTTTAGGATATTCATCTGTTAATACTTCTGATATTGCTGAGCCCAAACCACCTATAATGTTGTGGTCTTCTATTGATATTAAATTGTCTGTTTCTTTTGCACATTTTATAATTAATTCTTTGTCAATTGGTTTTATTGTGTGAAT
>CACWHO010000189.1:666-2030 GCA_902760765.1 uncultured Eubacteriales bacterium
TTTGTTTTCATTCTTGATAATCGTAAATATACTGGTCCATTTATTTTGCTTATTTCTTTAACTGCCCATTTTGTTTCTGCATCATCACATGTAGATAATACCATCATGTTTGGGAGTGTTCTCATTAATGATATATCTTCTATCATTTGGTGTGTTGCACCATCTTCTCCTACTGTTATTCCTGCATGTGTTGCACATATTTTTACATTTAATTTAGGATAACAAATGCTTGTCCTAATTTGGTCATATGCTCTTCCTGCTGCAAATACTGCAAATGTGCTTGCATATGGAATTTTTCCACATGTTGCCATTCCTGCTGCTGTTCCCATCATATTTTGTTCTGCAATTCCCATATCAAAAAATCTGTCTGGAAATTTTTCTGCAAATAGTTTTGTTTTTGTTGCATTTGATAGGTCTGCATCTAATACAACAATTTTTTTGTTTTCTTCTCCTAAGGCTTGTAATGCTTCTCCGTAGCTTTGTCTTGTTGCTTTTTTTTCTTCTTTTAAATTCATTTTACGTTCTCCTCTAGTATTTTCATTATTAAAACTATAATATACTTCCAATAATTCCTGCTTCATTTCCTAGTGCTGCAGGTACTATTATTAATTCTTTTCTTTTATTAAATAAATATTCCTTTTTTATAATGTTATTTTTTAATTTTTCTAGTAAAACGTCAGAAAAATATACAAAACTTCCTCCAATGCCTACTGCTTCTGGCTCAAAAATGTTTACAAGGTTTGAAATTCCAATACTTAAATAATCTATAAATTCATCTATTATTTTGTTTATGTTTTTGTCATCTGGATTTTGTCTAATGTAGTCTAATAGTTCTTGTCCCCTTGTTTTTTCAATCTAATAATTCTTGTCCCCTTGTTTTTTCGTCAACTCCTAGTTCTTTTCTTAAGTTTGTTTTTAATGTTTTCATTGATGCGTATTTTTCAAAGCATCCTTTTTTTCCACATTTACATTCTATTCCATTTCTTTGAATTATCATGTGCCCAAATTCACAGCCTGGTAAATTTCCTGTATCTAATAACTTTCCATTAATTACAACTGCTCCACCTATTCCTGTTCCAAGTGTTAAAAATAAACTTCTTTTATAATTTTTTAATGCACCTAATTTGCATTCTGCTATTGCTGCACATTTTGCGTCATTTTGCATCTTTATTGGTAAGTCAATTTTTTTAGAAAGTTCTTCTACTAGTTTATAATCTTTTACTCCTAAATTCACAGATTTTATAATTTCAGTGTTTGTAACAGAACCTGGAACTGCAATTCCTATTTCATTTATGCTGTATTTGTTTCTAAGTTCTGTAACATTTTTTTCTATGTATTCTTCTATTGATTTTTTTATGTTTGAT
>CACWHO010000190.1:0-1500 GCA_902760765.1 uncultured Eubacteriales bacterium
GGCAAACGACTTTTCGTCCTGGTATCATTTTGTGTGCTTTCGTATGCTGAATGATTAACATTCTCATCAAGCTCTGCAAAACAATCCATCTCGAAAGTCCTTAACTGGATTTCAATGTTAGCAAAGTGACTATGATTGTCTATCAATGCGATATGCAAAGATTGATAACCATTTTCTTTTGGCTGAACAACGTAATCCTTAAAGTACCTCCTATTTTCTTGCAAAAGTTTTGACCTTTTGTGAGTAGTGGTAGATACCCCAACAACTGATGGAGCATTCTCAATGGAATACCCACGTCTGGTAAAGAAAAGCGGTAGACTATTTGCAATTTTATACAAATAATCAATCTCGACTTTGTTCTTATCTCTACCTTTTAGACATATCTCGGGGACGCTTATAATAATTTTATAATAATTCTATAAGCAATTAAATCCCTAAACCTCTGGAGATATTTTGACATATCTTCCTCTGATGGGAAAGCCCCATATTTGTGATAATAGGAAGAGCAAAATTCAATGATATATCCATTGAACTTTTCCTCAATCCGTACAATGGATTTAATCCGTCCGCAAATTGTAAGAGTAATATCGGAATATTTATCTACAATCTGATTTCTAAATTGTGTCATATCATCACTGACACTATCAAGGAAATCATTACTTGCAAGATAAGTACTATATCTAAGCAAGAGATTCAAGATAAGTACTATATCTAAGCAAGAGATTACTATGCGCTATATCTATCACATTCTGAGATTGTTTCCTTAAATCTTTTTCAAAAAATTTAATAATGTCAGGTGCAACATAACCTTTTTCAAAGTACTGTGTAATATCTAACATAATTGTTTTCTCCTTTGCGTGATGCAAAAATATATTAAGCAGATAAAATAAACTATAAGTTTACATATTTATTATATAACATTTTTTATGTAAATTCAACATTTTGGTCATATTTATTATAATATTTATTTATATTCTTGTAAAAATATTAGTTTTTTATTGAAATCAGCATGTTTTTTGTGATAAAATAAAAACATTAATTTAAATTTTATTAGAAAATGGAACAAATATTATGAATGATTATATATTAGACTATGAACAGGTTCTAGATAAGCTAGATGACTTATCTAAAAATACAAAAATTAAAAGGGAAAACAACATTGGAATAACAAAATATGGGTTACCGATAAATTGTTATTCATTAGGTAAAGGCAATAAAAGTATAGTTGTGACAGGGTGCACACATGGTTCTGAAATAATTTCAACTGATTTTATATTAAAATTAATGAATGATTTATCAGATGGAAAAGAAAAATTTTTAAATGATTTTAAAATTTATTTCATTCCTATGTTAAATCCTGAAGGTTATTTAATTACTACATCTGCAATAAGAGCAAAAGTTCCAAGAAATGCAAGTGCTGAAACTCAAGAAAAATTTGCAAAAGAATATTATTTAGCATATAAAAATGATGATATTTCAGCAATCAATAGAAAAAAAGAT
>CACWHO010000190.1:1594-2323 GCA_902760765.1 uncultured Eubacteriales bacterium
CAATTTACGTCATAGCAATATAAAAATTTCTCATCCTGGACCAATAAATTGTCCATTCGATAATGAAGAGGGATTTAAGTATACCAACGAAATTATTGCAATAAATTGTTTTTTAGATAAATTAAATGAAAAAAATGAATTATATGCATATTATAATTATCACTCAACAGGAGGAGTTATTTATCAAAGGCCAATAGCATCAGATGAAAACGATAAAGCAATAATGGAAAAAACAATAGAGAATTATTTCTTTTCAAAAATATATGAAGCTAAGCTTGATGAAAATGGTTGTTCATATAAGATTGAAAAAAATCAAGGAAACAGAACTTCAACAAATGATTCTTTTAGAATTATGTATCCTATTGATTTATTAATAGAATTATCACCGATGGGAGGAAACCCTATAGGACCTTATGGAGATCCCTTATGGAGATAAAAAAGGAAATTATAATAAAACAATAGAATCAAACATTAAGGCTTTTAAGAGTTCCATGAAAATATTTGAAATTTCAAAAATGTTAACACAAGAAATGTATGGTAAATTTGAAAATCTAAATGATAGAGCCAGCAATGACATAAGAATTAATACAAACGATGATATGAGAGATGATATAAAAATTGATGCAAACGATGATATAAGAAATGATCTACCTAATAAAACAATAAGTGATATACAGAGATGCATGAAAAAAGGCAATATTTTAGACAAAAATGTAATGGATGCATATG
>CACWHO010000190.1:2363-2725 GCA_902760765.1 uncultured Eubacteriales bacterium
CAATTTAGATAATAGATATGAAAGATAACATAATTGAACTTGTGAAAGAGGATGAAAATTATTATTTAGTATTCAAAAAGTATAATTTTAAAGCATTAGCTTATATTGGAGAAAATGGATTGACATTGCATCACCATGAGGGAGACAAAAAAACACAAATAGGTACTTTTAGGCTTGGTGTTGCTTTTGGCATACACGATTACGATGATATAAAAACAAATCTAAATTATATGAAAATAAATGCAAATTTATACTGGGTTGACGATGTTAACTCAATATACTACAATAAATTAATTGATTCTACCATTACAAAAACTGGTTGGAACTCTGGTGAACATTTAATTGATTTTCCAAAACAATAT
>CACWHO010000191.1:0-576 GCA_902760765.1 uncultured Eubacteriales bacterium
ATTTTTATATTTTTTTAATCTTTCTATATTTGGCATTTAAATTCACGCTCCAATGTTTTTTGAATATGATAAATTATATAATTTTAATTTGAAAATATCAAGTGTTTTAATTAAATATATTCTAAATGTAGAAAATTATGTATAAAAATTAAAAATTTTTTTGAAAAAAAAGAAGGAAAAAATAAAAAAATGGAGAATATAATAATTAGTACATAAGAATAAACTCATGTGTACAATTTAAACTTAAGGAAGGAGAATAGCAAAATGGAAATTACAGATGTACGTTTAAGAAAAGTTAATTCAGAAAACAGAATGAAAGCTGTTGCTTCTGTAACATTTGATAACGAATTTGCAGTTCATGACATTAAAGTTATCGAAAGCCAAAATGGATTATTTATAGCTATGCCTAGCAGAAAAACTCCTAACGGAGAATTCAGAGATATAGCTCATCCAATCAATGCTGAAACAAGAGAAAAAATCCAAAAAGCTATTTTAGATGCATACAATGCACCAGAAGCTGAAGGAACAGAATCAGCAGAATAATAAAAATCCCCAATAAAATGGGGATATTTTTTT
>CACWHO010000191.1:608-2179 GCA_902760765.1 uncultured Eubacteriales bacterium
AAAATTATATCCATTCATTGTATTTTTTAATATAAAATTTCTTTGCAAATAAAGCAACAAAACAATACAATATAGGAACACCAATAATAATAGACAAATATTTTGAAGGAATAGAAACAAGCCCAATAAAATGACCTACAAAAGTATATGGAACAATAATAGCTATAATACTCAAAACAATAGAAGAAATATAAACAATATTGCTAGCATTACTTTGAATAAAAGGCTTTTTACTTGTTCTAATAATATGCATGCCAACTAAGTTAGAAACTATACCATAAGAAAACCATATTGTTTGAAATGTTGCTGAATCTCTAATTCCAAATAAAAACCAAATAGAAGCAAAAACAATCATATCAAACGAAGAGCTAAGCGGTCCCATAAATAGCATAAAGTTTTTAATACTCTTAACATTCCAATTTCTAGGCTCTTTTAAATAATCTTCATCAACATTATCAAAAGGAAGTGTCAATTGACCGGAAGTGTCAATTGACCCAAGTCATAAAGCAAACTTTGAACCAAAAGTTGGATTGGGGTTATTGGCAAAAAAGGAAGTAAAATACTTGCAATTATTACAGAAGTAACTTCACCAAAATTAAAACTAACAGAAAGTTTAATATATTTCATTAAATTTGCAAATGTTTTTCTGCCTTCTTGAACACCATCAAGCAAAACATTTAAATCTTTTTCTAATAAAATGATATCGGCAGATTCCTTAGCAATATCAACAGCAGTATCTACAGAAATACCAACATCAGAATTTATAAGTGATGGGCTATCATTTATTCCATCTCCCATATATCCACAATTCTTGCTTTTTGTATAGGAGAAACTTTAGCAAATATATTTGTATGTTTTAAAATTCTTATTAATGCTTGGTCTGAAAGCCTTTCAACGTCATTCCCAAGAATTATTCTATCTGAATTCAAATTTACTTTTTCACAAATACATTTTGTAACTTCGGCATTATCGCCAGTTAAAACAATAACTCTAATACCAGAGTCATTTATTTTTTTAATCGCAATTTCTGCACTTTCTTTTGGTGGGTCTAAAAATCCAATAAAGCCGATTAAAACCATATCTTTTTCTGAATCTATACCAAAATCAGTTTTATCTAAACCCTCATTTTTTTGACAAATTGCAACAACTCTTAAACCATTTTGATTTAAGTTTTTACTTATTTGTAAAACATTATTTTTAATAGAGTCAGAAATTTTTGAAATTTCTCCTTTATAATCAACAAAAGAACAAATACTTAAAATCTCTTCAACAGCACCTTTTGTAATCATTTGCTTTTTACCGCTTGTATCTTGAACGATAACAGACAAACGTCTACGAGAAAAATCAAATGGAATTTCATCTATTATTTTGTACATTTTTGCCTGCTCTTTTAGATTATATTCAATTCCACGTGTTATTACAGCATTATCAATATTTCCTTTTAAACCAGTTTGAAAATATGAATTTAAAAAAGCATGTTTTAAAGTTCTAATATCTTCTTCGCCTTTAATGTCAAGATATTTTTCAAGTACAATTTTATCTTCTGTTAATGTTCCTGTTTTATCTGTACA
>CACWHO010000192.1:0-1928 GCA_902760765.1 uncultured Eubacteriales bacterium
ATCCATTGGTCTTTCAGATTCCATATCTTTTTTTATTTCAACAATACATCTTAATTGATCATCTGTTTCTTGGTATGGGAAATCATCCTCGAATTCTTTCTGCCATGGAGTATCTTTAGAAAAAGCAAAACCTTTTGCCTTCTCCCTTTTAGCATAAAGTTCAATTAAATCTTTAGCAACAGCTTTCAAATTTCCTTTAACTTTTGCCTTTGTTTCTCTCCATTCTTTAGTTCCAAGTTTATTTAGCTGAACTCCTTCTTCCCCACCAATATATTTACGTACATTATCCAAATTATTTGTTGGAACAAAAAGAGAATCTCCATCTCTATATCCTGTAAAAATACCAATACCATAATTTTTATGTACAACTAAATCATTAACTTTCAAGTCTGCAAATACAATTTTTTCGCCATTAGAAAACGAACTATGCATTTTTGAAGTATGTCTTTTTCTTGCAGGACTTTCAATATCTTCTGTACTTATTACAAGTAAATTGCTAGTTTTATCATCAAATCCAGTTGATAAATTTCCTGTTGATACAACTACTTCACCATTTTTTAAAACTATATTATCTAAATCATCAACTTTAACAGCATTTTTTAATAGTTTAAATACTTTGTTTTTTTGTTCTTCAGTCGAAACCAAAATAATAACTTTTTTATTATTTTCCTGTGCCTTATTAGCAGTATCAGCCATCAGCTTGATATCATCATTTAGAATGTGAACTTCCTTTGTCATAAAATTATTGCTTTTAGCATCATCTTCAATCATTTTAATTGTTTTGCAAATAGTTGATATTCCATTATTATGTTCCCAATCATTTAAAACACCATCCAAATTAAAATCAAGAGTCAAAATTAAGCTCTCTGGAATGCACTTTTCTTTTTCAATCAATTCTTTTATTAAATTTGTGTTATCAGATTGAATTCCATTTACTCTTTGAATAATTTTACTTTCTTCATCAATAGCAAGAACAAAATTATTGCAAAAATCAAGAAAATTCGATGTTTTCGTATAAAATTCGCTAAAATATTTATCTATTTTATTTTTATAATTTCCATTAGAAATTTCATCTACATCTTTTGAAATACTGGAATTTCTTGTATTAGTAGCACTTTGCAAATACTTCTATTTGCGATATTTTTCAAATTTGTTTCTAGAATCTTTTCACTAGCAGGAAAAATTTCAACCTCATTTTGCATATCAGTTGAACGTTGTGAAGAATATTTAAAAAGCCTTATGCTATCAACCTCATCACCCCAAAGTTCAACTCTAACTCCATCTTTTTCACTAGTTCCGATATCAATAATATCTCCCCTTATGCTAAACTCTCCAAAATTTTCAACAAGATTTTTTCTGGTATATCCCATTAAAACAAGCTTTTTCTGTATTTCATTTATATCAACTTCGTCTCTAGTCTTAATATTAAAAATGTTTTCAAACAGAGTATCCTTGCTAATCATTGGTTGCATCAAGCATTCAACAGTTGTTACAACTACATTTACTTCATTATTATAAATNNNNATAGAAATTTCTCTCTTTGGAAAATAATATACTCTATCAATAAAATATTTTAAATTTTTAATTAGCTCATTTGCTTGAATCTCATTATATGTAACAAGTACAACAGGCACTTTTTTATCTACATTTAAAGTAGAAACAAGTGCACTTTTATAAACACAAACAAGACCCGAAATATTTATCGAGTCTACATTTGATTCTACAATCTTATTATAAATATCTGATGATTTCAGATTTCTTAATATGTAATTCATTTATTAAAATCTCCAAAAATATGTGTAAGTTTTTATTACAATTTGTAAAATTTTTTTATAAAAAATAACTTCAAAACCGTATTAACTTCTTTATTATACATCATTTATATATGATTTGTAAAGGTTCTACCGGAATTTAACAATTCTTTAGTT
>CACWHO010000192.1:1948-3460 GCA_902760765.1 uncultured Eubacteriales bacterium
TCGTCCATTCGCCTCGCTTACGCTCGTTGTTCGCTACGCGCCCTTACTCGTTTATTAAACATCATGCAATGAACCATTAACCAGTAACATTCTTTATTTTGCTATTCTTACACATTTTCTCTATGCTCTCATAAATTTTTTCTTTCATTGTAAACTCTCTTTCACATTTCAAAGTTAAATACCATAAATATAAAAGTACAATAAAAATAATTATATTTTTGTAGTATAAAATAATTATGCTTGATGCAGCACTTAGGATTGCAATACAAACAAATGAAATATCCTGAATAAACATATAACTTTTCTTTAGGCCAAGTGTAATATGTAAAATTTCTTGTAAAATTCTTCCACCATCATAAATTGGAATTAAGTTAAAAATAAAAATCAATAAATTAGCATAAAAAATGTTGGCATTTTCATTAAAAAAATTTACTCCAAAATGTGTGCATATCAAAACTATTAGGCATAGCATTAAATTAATTGAAAAAAGGCCCTGCTACACCAATTAAAATTTTCTTTAATGAAATCAAACTTCCTTTTCCTATTTTTTTATTGTAATCATCATAGTTTACTTTAAATTTCATTTTTATACCATAAGGAACAATTTCTATGTTTTCAATTTTATATTTTAAAATTATTGCCATAATAATATGCCCCAATTCATGTATTAATGCAAATACCATAATAAGTGCATACATTTCAATTTTTTTCATTAGTAGAAAAATTAAAGCAAATAAAAAAATTTTTAAATCTATTTTAATGTGCATTCCATGACCCCTCCTTGGCTAACAACAATCTTGCTACAGTGTGCATATATTGTGCTCACATCTCCATCAACAATTTTTACATGTTTTCCATAATCTCCTTCATCTGAAACCACTGTCACCTGACCATCCATTGCAGCCTTTATATCAGTACCATATTTGGCACCAATATCAACTCCTTTATGGTTTCCAGAAACTATTGCAGTTGCCTGCCTTAAACCATATCTTGACGTAATTGTTCCATTGTCTAAAGGCTTCACAAAGCTAACACCGCCTCCAACACCAGTCTCACCAATTTTACCATTATCTCCATTTTGCCCTTTACTTCCATTGTTTCCATTGTTCTCGCCATTTTCACTACTTCCGTTATTTCCGCTATTTCCATTTTGCTCACTACTTCCATTATTTTCACCATTTCCGTTTTGCTCACTACTTCCATTATTTCCACCATTTCCGTTTTGCTCACTACTTCCATTATTTCCACCATTTCCATTTTGCTCACTACTTCCATTATTTTCGCTGTTACCATTATCTCCACCATTCCCACTGGCTCCATTTTGCCCATTGTTTTCACCATTAGAAAATATGAAAAATTTATTCGTTCCGCCACTTATTTCTCCAATAATTCAAATTCTCTCCAGTAAAAATACTTTTTGTTATGTTATAAATATCAGATGCCTGTTTAACAATATCTGTATCATGCTCAAAAAATGGTTTCACATTATTAATTGTTTGACTATAATTTTGA
>CACWHO010000193.1:0-456 GCA_902760765.1 uncultured Eubacteriales bacterium
ACACTTACTAAATTAATACAATTATTGTTGAATTTTATTTCAGGCTCTTGCTCAGATTTTTCTAAAACGCTTTGATAATTAATATAATTCCTTATTACACTAGTCTTTATACATCCACCACTATCTTTTTTCTTTCTTAACTTGCCATAGGTTTTCTCAAAGTCTTCCTTATTCTCATTGCTAACAAACACAATTTCATCATATTTCTCATATATTCTTTTATCAATTTTCATTTTGATTTTAGCTTTTAAATTTTTTCCAAAGACTTTTGAAATATCATTGTGCACCCATGCAATCCTTTTTATGTTTGTATCTGAATTTTTCTCTATTTTCTTTGAAAACAATCTAGTTATCGGGCCTTCTAAAAATGATACATAAATATCATATCCTTTTAGTGGTTTTATTTTAAAAATTAAATCTAATGAAATAGCAATTCTATCTAGTTTATTGTAGTCT
>CACWHO010000193.1:532-2027 GCA_902760765.1 uncultured Eubacteriales bacterium
TCTTAGCTCTCCTTTACCATAAATTGTTAGAATTGTAATTGAATATTCCTCTGATAGCCTATTTGCTAAATCCACTAATACTCTTTCCGCTCCACCAATCGTTAAGCTAGTAATTCCAAATAATATTTTCTTCATAAAATTACTTCCTTAAATATACTTATAATAGCACTATTTTAAATTTTATCTTACTATTTTTTAACTTTGCCTTATTATTCAAACGAGTTTCGTTTAAGTTAATTAAATTATCTTCTTTCTCTTTGTAAATTTTGTACATTTGCAATTCTTGATGTAAGTCCACTAACAATTTTATTTATCCTTTCATCAGATATATTGGTATATATTAAAAAATTTTCCTACTCCATCAACAAAATTCATTTGATAAATATCCTTGTTGCATTCAAGAGACTCACCGGTATCAAAAATAGGTGTAGTATCTACCCATTTTAAATTCTCCACATTTCTAATTATCCCAAAGTTTTTCATATGTCTATCTACATTCATCATTATATAATCAATCAAAAACATATCGGAAACTTTTTTTCTAGCATCAGTTATTCCATGAGCATCTAATACTCTAATGTAATGTTCAAAATCAGAAATATCATTTTCCTTTTTTTTAGAGAAAAAAATGTCAAAAGCACTTATAAACTCCTCATTTTCATTAATGAAATCATCACATTTTGAAACAATTTTTTTATCAATAACATCAACAGAATAATTACAATAATTAATTCCAAGCTTCTCACAAATTAAAGATGCAATCCACTCATTAATTGGTTCTTGATTAGTTGAATAATATGTACCTTTTACCAACACTCTTTTGCCATTTTCTATAATCCAAGCTTTTTGAATCATACCATCTGTTGTATTATTGGGCGAGCGTAAGCTAATGTCCTTATTTTTTGAATCCGCAAATGATGCATCTAAATAGCCTTGGTATTCAAATTCATTTGTAAAGAAGTTTATATCATCCCATTTTAAATTATTTTGTTCTACATCTTTTAGCCAATACTGATCTGAAAGTGATAAACCATATGCTTTGTTTAACAATTCTTCAGGAGAAATTTTTCCAGCAATCTTTCTAGGTCTTTTCTCCAACTAGGAATGCCTCTTCCTCTAAACCAATTATTTAGTTTTTTTGTAACAGACTCAGCTGGATTATTTAGTGCATTAAATACACCTAATGGTAAATAATTTTCATTATAAATTTCATAAACATTTGTAATATTGTTGTATTGGGTTTCCAATTCAATTAAACACACTTCTTTGTTTTTATTCATCAAAACACATTTCATCTTATCTCTCCTTGTTAGGTCGAAATTACACCTATATTATACCATATTATCTTGTTTTGTAAACGAATAATTTGTGTTTTAAAATTTTTTCTTTATATATGTTTTAAATTTTTTCTTTATCCATTTAAAAATATTTTTTAGTTTATAGCATTGTAACATATTTTAAGACTTTTGCATACTATGTAAAAAAAGGAGGGAGC
>CACWHO010000194.1:0-773 GCA_902760765.1 uncultured Eubacteriales bacterium
TTCTACTTCTGTTCCATATACTTTGCTTAACACATTTTTTGTATTTTCATCATAGTCATTTTTCCAGTTTCCATTGCTATCTTTCTCAATACTACTTGGATCTTTATTTGTATCTACTGTTGCTGTATATGTTGTTCCATTTTCTGTTACTGTTACCATATTTCCACATATCTCTATTTTTTTACTTCCATCAGCTTTTTCTATTTTTGTTGGTGTTACACATGTTCCACCATTTGTTTTTCCATTCCCACCATCAGGTTTGTCGGGCTTACTATTTCCACCTGTAATAGAATTAATTTCATTAGCATAATCATCTAATATATTTGCCTCATTTGTTTCTGCTTTTTTATATTTGTTTTTTGCATCTATCGTTTTACTAAATAAATTTGTGTTTTTTAATCCTTGTATTGTTATTGTTGCTAATATTTTCACCATTTTTCTCCTAACAAAATTAAAATTATAAAATATATACTGACTAATAACTTCACATATTTTACTTTTATATTCTAAGGAAATTTTTAAAATTTGTAAACAACCACATTTCTCCTATATATATATATATATATACAGCCACAAGGGTTCTAGCAATTATTAATTTTTTATTACTTTTTCATTACATTTTTATTTTTCTTATCAGTTCTTTTACTTTTTCTACTACCTCATCAATGCTTAAATTACTTGTATCTATTAAAATTGCATCTTCAGCTTTTTTTAATGCACCAAATTTTTTGTGCATATCATTATAATCTCTTTGTTTTATACTTTCTAACACT
>CACWHO010000194.1:793-2405 GCA_902760765.1 uncultured Eubacteriales bacterium
CTTTTTCTTTTTCTTCTTTAAATCTTCTATTTGCTCTAACTTCTACACTTGCATCTAAATAAATTTTTAAATCCGCATTTGGAAATACAACTGTACCAATATCTCTCCCTTCTACTATTACATTTTTTCCTTTTGCTAGCTTTCTTTGAACTTCTACCATTTTTTCTCTTACAGGAATTATTGATGAAACCTGTGAAACTATTGAAGTAACTTCTTTTGTTCTTATTTTGCTTGTAACGTCTTCTCCATTTAATAAAATAATATCTTTTTTGCCTGAGCTATCTATTTCTATATCAATTTTATTTGCAATTTCAATAATTTTTTGTTCATCTTTTACAATATCTAAATTATTTCTATATGTTTCTAATGCAACGCATCTATATGTTGCACCAGTATCCAAATTTAAAAATCCCATCTCTTCTGCAATCTTTTTTGTAATTGTTCCTTTTCCGCTTCCTGCAGGGCCATCAACAGCAACTATCATTATTACTTCCTCCTTAATTTAACTTCAATATTTATTTCTTTAGGTATAACTATTTTACCAGTTATATGATTTTTAGGTTGTTCTATTTCCCACATTCTATCTAAAAGTCTACTTTCCTCTTTAAATAAAATTCGAAAGATTTTTCTTCTAATTCTACTAAAAGCGTCATCTTTTACAACAATTAGACCAGTTTCTATCTTTTTACTCATATTACCCTCTTTTTTTGTATTATATATTTTATTATTTTTATCGTCAATATTATTTTTATTTTTTTATTAAATTGATTTTTCGTAAATTTTAAATTTTGAAAATATTTCAAATTAATGTCTTTATTTTTCCATTTACTTGAATTTTGATGTTTAATGTTGTATAATTTCCTCATAATATTATTAGACACTACTAGAAAATAAAGTTATTGCTTGAAATAAATTTTCTATTTGTGCCTTTAAGTTAATCAAGAAAGGAAGTCTTTATATGCAAAAATTATTAGTTAAAGAATTATACCAAAATGTTGATAAATACAATCAAAAAGATATTACACTTAAATGATGGTTCATTTTTTAAGAATATCCAAATTGTTTTTGGAAGTGAATTAAGCAATTTTAATGAAGTTTGTAAACTTACATTAAGTTCTTCAATTAAGGTTACCGGTACTTTTGTTAAAACTGAAAATGCTAAACAACCTTTTGAAATTCATGCAAAAGAAATCGAAATTTTAAGCTTATCAGATAGTGATTATCCACTTCAAAAGAAAAAACATTCTTTTGAATATTTAAGAACAATTTCTCATTTACGTCCAAGAGCAAATACATTTAATGCTACTTTTAGAGTTAGAAGTACATTAGCATACGCTATTCACAAATTCTTTCAAGAAAGAGGATTTGTATATGTAAATACACCTTTAATTACTGGTAGTGATGCCGAAGGTGCAGGAGAAATGTTTAATGTAAATTCTTTTGATTTAAGCAATGTTCCTAAAACAGAAGATGGACAAGTTGATTTTTCAAAAGATTTCTTTGGAAAACCTGCTCATTTAACGGTTAGTGGTCAATTAAATGCAGAAACATTTGCAGAAGCATTTAGAAATGTATATACATTTGGTCCAACATTCAGAGCTGAAGATTCAAA
>CACWHO010000195.1:0-968 GCA_902760765.1 uncultured Eubacteriales bacterium
TAAGTTAAAACCAGAATTTGACGATTTAAAATTTTTATATAATAACAAATATATTGCAAAAAAAGACGGCAAATATGGAGTAATTGATTTAGATAACAACACAATTGTAAATTTTGATTATAACAACATAAAATATTTATCTGATGAAGGATTTATTGAAGCTGACAAAGAAAATACAACATATTTAATGAACACAGATTTTGTAATAAAATGTCAAGGAATTGTATCAGAAATCAATTCAAAAAATAAATACATCAAAATAAGAGTAAATGATGAATACAAATATTATAATTTTAGATTAGAAGAAAAAGACATAAAGGACATATATCCAGCGAATACTTTATTTTTATCAAAACAAAATGGAAAATATGGATTTGTACAGAACAAAATGAATATGGGTATTCTGCAATAAAAAAAGACGGAAAGTGGGGAGCAATCGATTCAGAAGGAAAAATAGTAGTTGAGCCAACACTAGAATTATCACAAAACACTGTAATAAACTTTATTGGAAAATGGCATTTGGCACCAGATTTAAATGCGAATTATTATACTGATGCAAAAGAATAAAAAAGAGAAGGAGAGTAAATATGGAACAGATGAAAATTTATCCTTATATTATTGATGAAAAAAGGATGTCAGGTTATTATGAAATACTTTTAGACAACAAATTTAAATTAGCTGAATATAACAAAAAGAAAAACAGTGAGGTATATGAATATTTTTTACCAGAAACAAGAAATTATGTTTTATGGACATTTAATTTAGGGGAAAACGAATGTACTACATCAACAGAATTTAATAAAATGACAAATGACTTAAAAGCAAGCATGCACATGTGGTAATTATTATTGTAATATTTTTGAAAAAGGAAATTCAATTGTAATTTGTTTTGAAACAGGAATTTGTTTTGCAATATCTGATGATGAAAAAGAAATAAAGAAAATAAAAAAATATGAGCAGACAATCGA
>CACWHO010000195.1:1001-2205 GCA_902760765.1 uncultured Eubacteriales bacterium
AATGCAATCAGAAGAAAACTTTGAAAGATCGAGAAGCTCATTTGTAAAATTTACAGAAAAAATATTTAATTTGGATGAAACAGACAAAGAAGAAGAAAAAAATTTGATAGAAAATTGGAAAAAAGAATTAAAACTTGAGGAAACTTATATAAAAGTAGATAATCAGTTTGATTTACTTTACAAAAACAACAAATTAAACTACAATAACGATTTGGTTAAATTTAGCATAGCATTATTTATAGTTGCAATAATTTTAGGAATAATTAATTTATGGAGTATGCTATAATTTTCTAAAAGATTTTCATAGAAGATAATAGTTACAGATGATAATAGTTACAAATAACGAACAGGGAATGTTGTATAAGATAACGTATAAGATAACAATTACAACTAACTAACAGAAAATGTCGTATGAGATATCAATTTTAACGAAGATTTATCAAGATGGTAAATCTTCGTTTTGACAATATATAGCTTGAAAAAATAATGTTAAATTAATATTGAAAATAAAAAATAGAAGATTTATCAAGATGGTAAATCTTCGTTTTGACAATATATAGCTTGAAAAAATAATCTTAAATTAATATTGAAAATAAAAATTAGAAGGAGATTCAAATGGAAATTTATACAGGAACAGATATTATTGAAATAGATCGAATTAAAGATGCAATAAAAAGTGATGCATTTATAAAAAAAATATTTACTGAAAAAGAAATTGAATATTGTGAAAGTAAAAGAGATCCTGCAAGAATACAAAGCTATGCTGCAAGATTTGCAGCAAAAGAAGCGATTTTTAAGGCAATTTCCAAAGTATTACTTTTAGATTATGGAATGGAATGGAAATCAATAGAAATATTAAAAGAAGAAACAGGAAGACCATATGTTAATTTAAAGATAGATAACAAAAAAAAGCAAAATTTGAAAATGGATGTAAGTTTATCACATATAAAAGATTATGCAGTAGCAACAGCGGTTGCTATTTATGAAGAATAAAATACTAAGTAAATTAATAGAAAATTCAAAATAAAACTTTTTATTAAATGAAGATTGGAGAAATAATTTTATGGAATATTTTGAATCACATGCTCATTATGATGATGAGAAGTTTAATATAGATAGAGAAAAACTGATAGAGCAAATGTACAAAGAAAATGTAACAAAAATAATTTCAGCAGGATATAGTTTAGATGGGTCAATAAGAGGA
>CACWHO010000196.1 GCA_902760765.1 uncultured Eubacteriales bacterium
TTTGATAAAGGCTTTTCTCGGGAACATATATTTTATTGTTATTTAAATCTTTTCCAATTAATAATCCTAGAATAGGGGCTTTAAAATTTGAATTATTAGTTTTTCTTAAAGATTTAAAAAAGTTATAAAAATAATAAAATAGAATGGCCTTCGCGGTTATTTCTAATGCAATAAAAGATTTTTTTAATAAATCAAAAGGAAATTCATTTGCCAAGAATCTAAAAAATGGAATTTTACAGCTAAGAAATGAATAATTATTGCTTAAGATTGGTTTGAAAAATAATAAAACAGTTGCAATATTAATAAAATAAATTAATATAAATATAAAAACTTCTAAAATATTTTTACAAATCCTCCTTTTTTAATTGCAATTTTAATTTTGAACCCTGAAAATTGTGGGAAAAATTTTTTCGAATAAAATAATTAAGAAAAACAACACAAAAAATAAGATTACAAATTAAAACAACAAAGAATAAATGTAATACAAATCACCTCTTCCAATATTTGGTATTATATAATATATTTTTAAATTTGTCTATACTTTTTTTAAAAAATATGATAAAATATTTTTATAGTTAAATAAAATGTTGAATTTAAAGCATTTAACTAAATAATTAATAAGGAGGAAATGGTATTTTACCATAATAAATAAAATGAAATTTAATAAAGATATGACAATTGGAGAAGTCTTAGCAAAAGCTCCAGAAAGAATTGATATATTATTAGCAGCAGGAATGCACTGCATAGGTTGCCCTGCATCACAAGCAGAAACAATTGAGGAAGCTTGTCAAGCAGAAACAATTGAGGAAGCTTGTATGGTACATGGGATTGATACGCAAGAGGTAATAGATGAATTAAACAAGGAAGAGCAAGAAGACGAAGAAGACAAAGTAGACGAAAGCACAAATAATAAATAAGTATCAAATGCCTAAATTAGAATAAAGCATTGTTTAAATAATAAATAAAAAGCAGTAATAGTTTTTCTATTACTGCTTTTTACAAAAGAAAGTAACCAAATTAATCTCGAAAGTCAATTTTACAAAAGGAATTAAACAAATTAATCTCAAAAGTCGAAAAATCCAAAGATCCCAAATCAAAAATCCCAAAATCAAAAATCAAAAAATTAACAAACAAATAAAACAAATAAAACAAATAAAACAAATAAAACAAATAAAAAAATTAAAATGATGGGATCCATCCTCCTGTGACATTTAAAATTTCGCCAGTAACATATTTGCAGTTTTCAAGGTAAAGAACGCAATCTGCAACGTCAGAAGGTAAAAGAATTCATAGATGTTTCAATTACGCCAGGGGAAATTGCATTAACACGGATATTTGAAGGAGCAAGTTCAGCAGCAAGTGATTTAGTTAAACCATCAATTCCTGCTTTACTAATAGAATAAGCAACTTCACAAGAAGCCCCTGTTGAGCCATAAATCGAAGAAATATTTATTATCGAGCCAGATTTATTTTTAATCATATTTTCACAAGCCAATTTGCAAGAATAAAAATATGAATACAAATTCGTTTTAATTATTTTATCAAACTGTTCAACAGAGATATCATTTATTGTACCCCAAAAATCAATGCCAGCATTATTAACAAGTAAATCAATTTTGCCATACTTATCAAGTGTATAGTTAACTAATGATTTAACTTCATCAAATAAAGAGACATCAGCTTTATAAATTTCAACATTATCATATAAATCCTGTATTTTCCTAGCATCCTCATATGATTTATTATAATTTAATACAACGAAGTAATTATTTTCAGCAAGTTTTTTAACACCAAAAAGTAAAAAATAAAAAGCCGAAAAACATTGATAATCAAAGCATTTAACGACCTTTTTATGGAGCCACATATCCGATTTGAACGGATGACCTACTGATTACAGGTCAGTTGCTCTACCAACTGAGCTAATGTGGCATAATATAATAAAAACAAAACACTCAAAACAAATAAATAAATATTTATAAAAGTGGTGACCCCGACGGGAGTCGAACCCATCACTCCGCCGTGAAAGGGCGATGTCTTAACCGATTGACCACGGGGCCATACAAATATAATAACATATTTAGGATTTAAGTAAAATGCTTAAATCCTAAAATACTTGGTGAGTCATCGGGGAATCGAACCCCGGACAACTTGATTAAAAGTCAAGTGCTCTACCAACTGAGCTAATGGCTCAAGTACAAAATCTATTTATTTTTATAAAAAATTGAAAAATTACACAAAAATTCATAAAAAATGCATAAAAAATCTGTGTGACATTTATGAACATAAATAAATGAACATAAATGAAACACAGTGAACAAAAGTCATCAATGGAGAAGAATTATTCTGATTCATTGATTTTTTTACCGAAATAATTGCCAGAAATAAGCTTAGGTAAATATCTAAACATTTTATAAATGGCAAGTTTCACTTTTTTACTCCATATGTAAGTTTTTCTTAACTTTCTAGGAAGGATAGAATTAACATTATATCAACAGCAACCATAGCTACACTAACTGGCTCAATATGGAAAGAATAATTACTTCCAGAATTGTTATCCCATTCATTAGTGTTAGTTCTAAAGCATAGATTCAAATTTTCAGTTGAAACAAGACTAATCTCAGCTTGAAAGCCAAGTTCAGTTTTATTCATCTTAATTTCAGACAAATTGTCCCAATTATCGCCAAAGCCAAAATGAACATAAACTTCATCAAAATTTTCTTTAAAGAATTTGCCTGTATAAGATATTTTAACAGTTTCATTTTCAATTAATTTATCAGTATTAAAAAAAATATTTTTTACTAATTCCATAAGTTTCTCCCCAAAATTTATTAACTATAGTATATAAAATAAACAACAAATTTTCAAGTAAATTTTGGAAATGTAATAAAACTGTAAAAAATGTAACATAACAAAATGTTTTGTAA
>CACWHO010000197.1:0-743 GCA_902760765.1 uncultured Eubacteriales bacterium
TTTGATAGGTTATGTGCAAGATGATGATGGCAAAGCTGGAGTGGAAAAGCAATTTAATGACAGACTTAAAGCTAAAGACGGATGTGAAATATATATTGAGGATAGTAATGGAAAAATAAAGAAAACAATCGCAAAGACGAATCCAGAAGATGGTGAAGATATAAAATTAACAATTGATGCAAAGACACAAGAAAAAATATATTCAAAATTTAAAGATGACAAGAGTACAGCTGTTAATATTAATTACAAAACAGGTGAAATCCTAGCATTGGTAAGTACTCCTTCTTATGATAATAACTTGTTTAGCTTAGGAATGACTGCAGATGAATGGAACAAATTGCAAAATGATGAGAAAGCTCCAATGTATCCAAGATTTTTAGCATAAAGCCAATTGTTGCTGCAATTGGGTTAGAAACAAATTCATTCAAACCAGATGATGATTTTGGAAATTATGGGTTAAAGTGGCAGAAAGATAAAGAATGGAAAGATTTTTATATAACAACATTAAATGAAAATAGAGGAGAGAATACTACAAACAATCTTAGAAATGCATTGATTTATTCTGACAATATTTATTTTGCACAAGCTGCACTTAAAATAGGAAAAGAAAATTTGTGCAATGGATTTAATAAATTTGGTTTTACTGAAAATGTGGACTTTATACAAAACATACAAACATCAGAATATGGAGAGATATCAAATGAAAAAGATTTAGCAAGCACTGGTTATGGACAGGCAAAATT
>CACWHO010000197.1:789-1423 GCA_902760765.1 uncultured Eubacteriales bacterium
AGATGATTTAATTCAAGTTGTAAAGGATGGAACAGGAAAAGATGCTAATATTGCAGGAAAAACTATAGCAGGTAAAACTGGAACTGCAGAGATAAAAGCATCGAAAAATGATAAGACAGGAACAGAAATTGGCTGGTTTGATGCATTTGATGAGGACGGAAATTTAATCATTAGTATGGTAGAAAATGTAGAAAATAGAGGTGGAAGCAATTATGTAGTTAAAAAGGTTGCGGAAATATTTGATACAATGGTTAAATAAGAAAAGAAGAAGTGATATAGGTAAAAAGGTTACGGAGATTTTAAAGAAACAAATAATTAATAATATATATATGATGTTAGAAAAATGGGAAAAGTAATTTGGAAACCTGGAACATTTGAATATCCAATTCCAGTAGTAATGGTGACTTCAGGAGATTTTGAAAATTCAAACATTATTACTGTTGCTTGGACTGGTGTAATAAACACAGATCCGGCAATGGTATATGTTTCAATTAGACCTTCAAGATATTCGTATCATATAATAGCAGAAAACAAAGAATTTGCTATAAATTTAACAAATGAAAGACTTGCATTTGCAACAGATTGGTGTGGAGTAAAGAGTGGGAAAGATGTAGATAAGTTTGAAGCAATGAAA
>CACWHO010000197.1:1433-2032 GCA_902760765.1 uncultured Eubacteriales bacterium
CAGAGTGGAAAAGGTAATTAATTTAGGTTCGCATTCAATGTTTGCAGCTAGAGTGCTTTCAATAGATGCTGATGAAAGATATATTAATGAAAAAGGTGCGTTTGATATTTCTAAATGTAATTTAATTGCATATGCAAATGGAGGGTATTATTCTCTTGGAAAGAAGATTGGAACATTTGGATTTTCAGTAAGGAAAAAGAAAAGGTAAAATGAAAAGGCTAGAAAAAATATTGATAAAATTTTAAAAATAAAAAATTGATAGATAAAAATGTTGAGATAAGAAGTTGAGAGTTACAAGTTAATTGTTCATTGCATTATGTTTAATAACTCGTTGGCTTGAACATTTGGATTTTCAGTAAGGAAAAAGAAAAGGTAAAATAAAAAGGCTAGAAAAAATGTTGAGAAAAAATTGAGTTAATCAAAATTTGTGATATAATAGTAATTAGAAAAAATGTAGAAATAAAATAACAACTGACCGAAAATTTAGTGGGTTGTTGAATTGTAGGAGGAAATATGATTAATGATGAAGAAATTAAAACAAAGGTCTCACCTTTTGCTGTAAGAAGTGGAGAAATAAAAGTGTTTGATGGAAAAGATGG